>JBDLSY010000029.1:0-3887 GCA_039805985.1 Pseudomonadota bacterium
CTTTAAATAAAAATAAAAATAAAAATAAAAATTTTAAAATTAAAATATATTACTAAGTGTACTAGTGCTAATCATTATTATAAGGTAAAGTATTCCAACGGCCACACCCTGTGCAACGCCATTGATGCCGAGAAGCCTTAAAGCCGCAGTGTTTGCATACTAATTTATCGGTGTACTTGATTAATAAACCAATTGAATCTATGGCTTGTGCTTGCCATTGTTTTGCATGGTCGCTATAAATAATGTCTAAACTATAAGTTAATAATAAATATATGCTTGCCAAACGTTGAGGGGGCGATTTTAAATGGTGTGCTAAAGCGTGTAATAACTGTAGTTGTCCTTCTATATCATTATTATTTTTTAATACAGGTAATAGTTGCTTAACTACTTCAGAATTAGGATAATTATTTGCCCAACGCTTAAGCATAAGCAAAGTTTTATCGGTTAATACTTGATGACTGCCAGTATATACCAGCACGGTGTTTAATGCCAGTGCCGTTAATTTAGTATCTTTACTCAAAACATAATCTAACTGTTGTACCGTGTTATTTACAGCTTCTTGTATGTTTGATGTAGTCGATAGTAAAGTTAAACGTGCTTGATAAAATACAATTCTTGGATTAAGTGGATAACTTGCTTCAGCTAAATCTAAGCTCTTTTTTGCTTGTGCAAACTCACCTGTTTGTAAATACAACTCTGCTAATTCACAAGAATAATGCGATAAATCTTCATTTAACCAATCACTTTCAATGTTGGCAATAACATTAATCGGATCTGTAAGTTGAGTGTTTAGTTTTACTTGATAGCGTTGTAAAGAATCAATAGCAGCTTGCCAATTACTTTCTTTTTCATATAATTTTGCTAATTCTCGTTGTGCTTGTAAGGCATAATCAGTATTAACTAATGCATTGAATGCAGATTCAGCGTGGTCAAAAATACCTGCATTTAAATAATCTTGGCCTAAACAAAACAATGCTTTTTGGCGAGAATATTCGGGTAAATCAGCACGTTCTAATAAATTACGGTGAATTCGAATAGCCCGCTCTGTTTCACCGCGTCTGCGAAATAAATTGCCTAAGGCAAAATATAAATCGGCAATACTTGGGTCTAAACGAGCGACTTCTTCAAAAGCTTTAATGGCTTGTTCATATTGGTCATTTAATAAAAAATTGAGTCCTTGAAAATAGGATTCCGGTAATTGGCGTGTACGCGTCAATAACTGGCTTGAATCTAGCTTAGCAGCAATCCAACCTAAAGCGAATAACAGGGGTATGGCTAATAGCCACCAAGTACTGGCTTGCATGAAACAACTCTTTGAATAATAATTTAAATTTAATACATGTAGATTTAATACATGTAGATTTTAAATACTTTAAGGAAATATTATAAAGTGGTCAAGTGACGTAATTCACGACCTGCCTTAAAATGGATAATACGTTTAATAGGTACAGTTACCGCTTCGCCTGTACACGGATTCCGTGCGATGTAGGCGTTACGTATTGTGGTGCTAAAACTACCAAAACCGCGAAATTCAGCGCGTTTATCTTGTACTAACTGTTCAGCAACACTATCAATAATTGTACAAACGGCTGCATCTACCAAATTCATGGGAAGGCCAGCATTTTTTTCTTGCATACGTTCATACATACGGTCAATCAGTTCTGCTTTAGTCATAGTAATCAATAAAGTTATGAAAAATAGTATTAAATAGCATTAAATATTAAACATTAAACATTAAACATTAAACATTAAATATACTTATTTATTGAGTCTATAAAAAAACCGCTGGAAGTAAAACCAACGGTTTTTTAAGAAACAAATTAACTCAAATATAAGTGAGTTACTTTAACTATTTATCTAATTTAGCACGCAATAAAGCCCCTAAATTAGTTGCACCGCTAGCAGCATTTTGTCCTTGTGCCATTTTAGACATAGATTCAGCTGTTTCAGCTTGGTCTTTGGCTTTAATAGACAACTGAATTGAACGCGTTTTACGGTCTACATTAATGATTAACAGCTCTAAAGTTTGACCTTCTTTTAATACCGATGTTGCATCTTCAGTACGTGTAGTTGCGATTTCTCCAACACGTAAATAACCTTCAACATCATCATTTAAAGCAATAACAGCCCCTTTAGCATCTACTGTTTTAACAATACCACTGACTATAGCACCTTTATCATTAGCTGATGTGTAATTACTAAATGGATCACCATCTAATTGTTTAATACCCAAACTAATGCGTTCTTTATCAGTGTCAATAGCGAGTAAAACGGCTTCTATTTCGTCACCTTTTTTGTATTTGCGTACGGCGACTTCACCTGGTTCAGACCAAGATAAATCAGACAAGTGAACTAAACCATCAATGCCGCCTGGTAAACCTAAGAATAAACCAAAGTCAGTAATTGAGCGAATAGGACCCGTAACTTTATCACCTTTTTTGAAGTTTAATTCAAACTCATCCCAAGGGTTAGCTTTACATTGTTTCATGCCTAAGCTGATACGACGGCGTTCTTCGTCAATTTCTAACACCATTACTTCGCACTCTTGACCTAAAGTAACCAATTTCTTCGGATCACTGTTTTTATTAGTCCAATCCATTTCAGACACGTGAACTAAACCTTCAATACCATCTTCAACTTCAACGAAACAACCATAATCGGTAATATTAGACACTTTACCAAACATGCGTGTACCCGTTGGGAAGCGACGGGCAATACCATTCCACGGATCTTCACCCATTTGTTTAATACCTAATGATACGCGCTGACGTTCGTTGTCAAAGCGTAAAATTTTTGCTGTCACTTCTTGACCTGGCTGTAACATATCACTCGGATGACGAACACGTTTCCATGCCATATCAGTGATATGCAATAAACCGTCAATACCACCTAAATCAACAAACGCACCATAGTCAGTAATATTTTTAACAACACCTGTTACGATAGAGCCTTCAGACAAGCTTTCCATTACTTTAGCACGGTCGGCACCCATACTGGCTTCCACAATAGCACGGCGGCTTAATACGGCGTTATTGCGTTTACGGTCTAACTTAATGACACGGAACTCCATCGTTTGACCTTCAAACGGGCTCAAATCTTTAATAGGACGTGTATCAATTAGTGACCCTGGTAAAAAGGCACGTACGCCGTTTAAAATAACGGTTAAACCACCTTTTACTTTACCTGTCACCAAACCAGAAACATTTTCGCCTTTTTCCATGGCTGACTCTAAAGCCATCCATGCTGATAAACGCTTAGCACGGTCACGTGATAATGAAATATGGCCATGGCCGTTGTCGGTTGATTCTATAGATACCGCTATAAAATCACCAATGATGGCTTCCAAAACACCTGCATCATTTTTAAATTCTTCTTCAGGAATATAACCTTCTGACTTCAAACCCGCATTGACAACAACAAAACCTTTTTCAATACGCACAATTTCAGCAGTAATAACTTCACCGCTACGCATTTCAGTGCGTTGAATTAACTCTTCGAACAGGGTTGCAAAACTTTCAGACATGGAATTAAATCTTTCGGGTTCACACCACTGCGCTTTAACATAAAAGCGTCAGGGCGGTATTAAAAAAATAGCCTTACTTTTATACGCATAAAAACAAGACTGCTTACTTAGACTATTTACGTATCATTTAAAATAAAATTAAAAATAAATTAAAAATATTTGGATAAATATTAATTTAATGGAAATAGTTAAGCTCCTAATTTTAGCCTTTTTTAAATAATTTTTTAAAAAAATATCTATTTTTATGTTAAATTACTTGTATATAAGATATATTTGTAGGTTTCTAAATTTACTATGATTCTGTTGATTCTTTAAAAAAATTAATTTTACTCTTTTGTATAAATGCTGCTACGGCTTTTTTTGC
>JBDLSY010000030.1:0-4772 GCA_039805985.1 Pseudomonadota bacterium
CTTTAATCTTAAAAATCCTGATTCTAAGCATTATTTATAGAGTAAACCACTTTTAAAATCAAAACTTTTCTCGTGTAAATACACTTTAAAAGAAGCCTAATTAAAACTATTATGAAATATATTTCTACTCGTGGGTATAAGCACCCCAATAGTAACCCTACTTTTACTGATATTTTATTGGAAGGATTAGCTCCCGATGGCGGTTTATATTTGCCTGAAACCTATCCACACATTGATTTAAATACTTTAAACAATTTTGCAACACTCAATTATGCCAACCTAGCATTTGAAGTATTATCGCGTTTTGCAACCGACATCAATGCTGACGATTTAAAAACCTTATGCCATAAAACGTATACTGCCGATGTATACAAGCACGCCCGCCCTGATGAAGATACCAAAGACATTACGCCTGTGCGTATTTTAGGCAACGAAGGCGGTACGCATTTGGCTTTATTAGGTTTGTCTAATGGCCCAACCCTAGCGTTTAAAGATATGGCCATGCAGTTTCTAGGCAATATGTTTGAATATGCCTTAAATAAAACAGGACGAACATTAAATATTTTAGGTGCGACTAGCGGCGATACAGGCAGTGCTGCTGAATATGCTATGCGTGGCAAACACGGTATTAATGTGTTTATGTTGTCGCCGCACGGCAAAATGAGTGCATTTCAACAAGCACAAATGTTTAGCTTACAAGATAAAAATATTTTTAATATTGCGATGACAGGCTGGTTTGATGATTGTCAAGATGTAGTCAAGCGGGTCAGTGAAGATTTAGAATTTAAACGAACCTACCGTATTGGTGCAGTCAATAGTATTAATTGGGGCAGAATTGTCGCTCAAGTGATTTATTACTTTAAAGGCTATTTAGGCACAATTGCTGCTACGCATAAAACCATTGGTGATACTGTTGATGTCTGTGTACCGTCAGGTAATTTTGGTAACATTTGTGCTGCACATATCGCCCGTCAAATGGGCTTACCGCTGGGTAAGCTCATTGCTGCTACCAATGAAAACAATGTTTTAGACGAATTTTTTCGCACAGGAAAATACCGCGTACGCAATAGTACTGAAACTTTAGAAACCACTAGTCCTAGTATGGACATTAGTAAAGCGTCTAATTTTGAACGGTTTATCTTTGATTTAATGGGACGCGATGCTGATAAAACACGGGCTTTAATGCGTGATGTCGGACAACAAGGCGGTTTTGATTTAAGCCAATGTCCTGAATTTGCCGCAGTCTCTAATACCTACGGTTTTTTTAGTGGTGCATCAAACCACGCTCAACGTATGGCGGTCATTAAAGATGTGGCTGGCCGTTATGGCATAGTGATTGACCCACACACTGCTGATGGCGTAAAAGTAGCCCGTGAACATTTGCGTAAAAATATACCCATGCTTGTTTTAGAAACAGCCTTACCCATTAAATTTTCAAAAACTATTGAACAAGCCTTAAATATGCCTACACCACGCCCATTAGGGTTTGAAGGTTTAGAAGGTTTACCAAAACGCTTTGATGAAATGCCAGCCAGTGCAGACACTATGAAGGCTTATATCCAAGCCCGTGTGTCCTAAAGGTTTATCTCAATGAAATATCAAAATATACGCGAAGAAGAGCTTAAAAATAAAATTGCCCAAGACTATTTTTGGCTATATGACTGCACTAAAATAATAGGCAATGTAGACTTTTGTGTGTGTATGCACCCAAGCGAAATAAAGCCATCTGAACACCATTCTTTACTATGGGCAGAAGCTAAAAAAGGGGCTTCAGATATTTACAAGTCTATTGTTCAATTGGTACTGACGATTGGTAAAGCTCGGACTTTTGACCAACATTTGCCGCCTGCGATGCTGGGGGCATTTGATGGCGAAAAAATTGCGTTTATTCCTTACAACAATATTCATGAAGTATTTTATATCAATGACTTTAACTGGAATGTAACGCCGTCAAACCACGATAGCAAAGAATTTAAACTCATTTACGAAACAATAAAAACAGTCATTGATAAGCAATCACTGCTATTTAATTTTTTAAATGATAGCCGCGAATTAAATACATTTATTGAAAATAATTTTATCGTTGGCAAATTTGGCTTAAGCAAAACCAAAATTGATAAAAATAATTTTATGACTATTTATAATAAATGGTTACATTCTGTTAAACCAACTATTGCTGTTCATTGGGATCTTGCTAAAAAAACAGGCATTGTTGATGGTGATTTTTATTTAGCTGATTTATTGTCGCACGAAAATAATACGCTTAAAGAAAAATTATTTGTATTGCTTAAACGTGATTACTATGAATTGGACCGTGAGATAGACGAAGCAGGCATATTTAGTAGTAAACGCTTAGAGTTTAACGACAAACAAGTAGCCCACACCAAATTTTGGAATAAATACGACCGACCACCAAAAGCAGTGTACTGGGATTACATTGTAGAACGCAGGGATTTACTAGTTCCGCAAGATATACGCGAAAGAACGGGCAGTTTTTTTACCCCGCAAATGTGGGTTGAGTTATCACAAAAATATTTAGCTGATGTCTTGGGTGAAGACTGGCAAGATGAATATTATGTGTGGGATTGTGCGGCAGGTACGGGTAATTTACTGGCGGGGCTAACCAATAAATATAATATTTGGGCTTCCACTTTACAAAAGCAAGATGTGGATATTATGCGTGACCGCATTAAAAGCGGTGCAAATTTGTTAGACAACCACGTATTTCAATTTGATTTTTTAAATGATGATTTCAATAAGTTACCGAAACCACTACAAGACATTATCAATAATCCTGAAAAACGTAAAAAATTGGTGATGTACATTAACCCACCGTATGCAGAGGCTAGTAATAGAGATACTGTAACTGGAAAAGGACAAAATAAATCTAAAGTCGCGACTCAAACACTTATTTATAATAAGTATAGTTCATTAATTAGTACTGCTACTAGAGAACTTTTTGCTCAATTCTTAATAAGAATTTACCTTGAAATTGATGGCTGTACTATCGCAGAATTTTCAACATTAAAAGCTTTGCAAGCACCTAATTTTTATAAATATCGCCAGTCATTTAAACCAAAACTTGAGAAAATTTTTCTTTGTCCAGCAAATACTTTTGACAATGTTAAAGGGTATTTTCCAATTGGATTTAAAATTTGGAGTAGTACTACTAAACTAGATTTTGAATCTGTCATTGCAAAAATTTATGATGTAAATGGACATCTAGGCGGCGATAAAAAAATACATTCTTATAACGAAAGAAAATTTATAATTCATTGGCTTCGTAAATTCTACGATAAAAAATCTGAACGCATTGCTTATCTTAGAATGATAGGCACTGATTTTCAAAATAACCAAGGCGTTTTTCTTACAAATTCACCTTCAAAAAATGATATTTATAAAAGTCTTATCAACATAGTTACTTCAAAAAACATCATACCAATGTCTATTTATTTAACAATGAGACACTGTGTAAAAGCAACTTGGTTAAATGATCGCGATCAGTTTTTATATCCAAATGATGGTTGGAAAACTGATATCGAGTTTCAAAATGATTGTTTGGCCTTTGCTTTGTTTCATAGTCAAAATAAAATCACCTCTAAAGTCGGTACAAACTACTGGATACCGTTTACTGAACAAGCCGTCAATGCCCGAGAAAAATTTGAGAGTAATTTTATGAGTCAATTCATAAACGGTAAACTCAAACCTGATGAACATACTAGGCTATTTGAAGACATTCAACTGTATGAATATGGCAAAGCCCTTGAATTTTCACCACAAGCCACCGCCGTATTTGATGCAGGGCGTGAGTTATGGAAATATTATCATCAACATGCCTTGCCCTCTTTTGGAGAGGTGTCCGAAGGACGGGCTAATTACACTGTTAATGCATCACTTTACGACATCAGAGAGTATTTTCAAGGCAGAGACAAAGCAGGCAAAATGAACAGTAAAAGTTCAGATGAAACTTATACAAAACTAATCAACCACTTACGCGAATCACTGAAACAATTAGCCAAACACATAGAACCCAAAGTTTATGAATATGGCTTTTTGAAAGTTTAAATGAATACTTATGATTCATTTTTATAACATAACATTGCATAACTAATCCAAGGACGAGAACCCCAGCGTGCAACATGAGTAATTGGGTTATAGTCCATACCACGTATAGATTCAACCCTTAATCCTGCTGCTCTTGCCATATACGCCAGTTCAGCAGGCGTAATAAATTTTTTATAATCGTGCGTTCCTTTAGGTAATAACCCCAATACATATTCAGCCCCGACAATTGCAGCAGCGTAAGCCAAAGGATTACGGTTTAAAGTACTGAAAAAAATAGGGGCATTTGGTTTAGCCAATTCTGCACACGCTGTAATGACACTAGCAGGTTCAGGTACGTGTTCTAACATTTCTAAACAAGTGACTGCATCACAGCTATTAGGACGGCTTTGTGCTAAAGATTCTGCTGTGCTTAATAAATATTCTAAACGCGGCACGCCAATATTAACTTCTAAAGCGTGTAAACGTGCGACTTGTAAAGGCTTATCAGCCATATCAATGCCTATAATGCGGGTTTGGTCATCACCTCGGCGTGCTAAATTTTCGCTGACTAAACCGCCACCACAGCCGACATCTACTATTATTTTACCTTTTAAGCTACCTGTCCCACCCAAAACATCTTCAATCCAATCTAAACGCAAAGGATTAATATCGTGCAAGGCACGAAAGCTACCCTGTGAATCCCACCATTGATGAGCCAGTGCAGAAAA
>JBDLSY010000031.1:0-3542 GCA_039805985.1 Pseudomonadota bacterium
TAGTTTTAGTTATTTTATTAATAGCCGTATCTACATTTATAGTGGGTGAATCGACTACCTTTTTAGCGATTTTTACAGCAGTTTTAACGATATTTTTAGTTCTTTTGCTGGGTTTAACGGGTTCAGGCTCACTAGCTTGGGCAACCTTAGACGATAAAGTAGGTTTTATTTTTAAATGCCCTGCTTTTAAAGCAATATCAGCTTGTGTCAATTTAAGTTCAATACGCCGCGCTTCTAAATCAACCCGTGCTACTTGTACATGTACAGTTTGCCCTACAGTGTATCGCTTTCCTGTTTTTGAGCCACGCAGTTCGTGTGTAGATTCAATATGTTGAAAGTATTCAGCCCCTAATTCGGTAATATGTACAGTGCCTTCAACATATAAACCATCTAATATTACAAATAAACCAAAATTAGCAACACCCGTAATAGTCCCACTAAAAACGTCTCCTACATACTGCTGCATATATTGACACTTTAACCAAGACTCTACATCACGGCTAGCTTCATCTGCACGGCGTTCATAAGCACTGCATAAAATACCTAGCCGTGTCCAAGCATTATGGTTTTTTTGCTCTGTCGGCGTCAAAGCTGTATGCAAACTATTTTTAGTATTTAGCTTAACCGTCTGTGGCACGTCCTTTTTTTTCTTGTGTAAAGATATTACGGGGTCAGCAGCCGTTTGAATGGGTGAATAGGTATAGCCAGCTAATATCGCTTTAATCGCCCTGTGTACCAATAAATCAGGATAACGGCGAATAGGTGAAGTAAAGTGTGCGTATGCTTCGTAAGACAAACCAAAATGCCCCGCGTTATCGGGAGTATAGATTGCCTGCTGCATAGAACGTAATACAATACTTTGTAAAGCTTGTGCATCTTCGCGTGCATTAATAATTTGCATTAAACGAGCGTAATCAGTGGCTTTAGGAGAATCACCACCACCCAATTGCAAGCCTAAGTTTTTTAAATATTCACGTAAAGCCTCTAATTTAGGCGGCGTAGGGCCTTCATGAACGCGGTATAAAGCCGTTTGCTTATGCGTTGTTAGCATATTGGCAGCACACACATTGGCAGCCAACATACATTCTTCAATTAAACGATGCGCATCATTGCGGGTACGTGCTTCAATACTTTCAATTTTTCCTGCTTCATTACTGATGAAATAAGTTTCAGTTGTTTCAAATTCAATCGCACCGCGTTGTTTACGTGCACTTAAAAAAGCTTGGAACACAGCGTATAAATGGTGTAGTTCGGGTAGTACAGCATACGCTGGATTACTATTTTTTTTACTCACTTTGCTTTCAGACAAGGCTTCCCAAACTTGGTTATATGTTAAACGTGCCACACTGTGCATAACAGCAGGATAAAACTGATAAGCATCTATTGAACCCTCTTTTGAGATAACCATATCTGCCACCATACACAAACGGTCTACTTTAGGCATTAATGAGCATAGTCCGTTGGATATTTTTTCGGGCAGCATCGGAATAACTCGGCGCGGAAAATAGACAGAAGTAGTCCGCTCTTGTGCATCAACATCAAGGGCATTACCATTGCGTACATAATGAGACACATCAGCAATAGCAACTAATAGCCGCCAGCCCTGATTGGGCTGGTCACCAACGGGTTCACAATAAACCGCATCATCAAAGTCACGTGCGTCTTCACCATCAATAGTCAGTAAATTAATATCACGCAAATCAACACGGTCTATTAAATCAACCGCTTGAACGGTATTAGGTAAGTCATCGGCTAAACTTAAAGCAGCCTCACTAAATATATGCGGCACATCAAATTTTCGTACCGCAATTTCAATTTCCATTCCAGGGTCATCTACTTCACCCAGTAACTCCGTAACAATACCTTGAGCTGCACTGGTGTCAGTTGAATAATGCGTAATAGTTGCTACGACTACCTGCCCACTTACAGCACCGCCCGTGTCTTTGGCATCAATATATATATCGTGTTTTAAACGCTGGTCTTCTGGGACAACTAACCACTGGCCTTTTTCTTGCAATAACCGACCCACCACACTACGCGTACGGTGTTCTAACACTTCTAATACTTCACCTTCTAATCGCCCCCGTGGGTCAATGCCTATTACTTGTACACGAACTGTGTCTCCGTGCAGCACATGCCGTAAAGTATGTGCGGGTAAAAATATATCATCACCTTCAGGTTCACTGATATCGCGCTGCATAAAACCAAAGCCATCGCGGTGACCTATTACCCGACCAGTCAGAGTTTGGTAAGGTTTTTTTGTTTGGAATTTATTTTCTTTATTTTTGGTAACTGCGCGAGTGTGCGAATTAGTCATAGATATACTTTTGAATCTTTCATGTGTTTGGTATCACTACCTAATTAGCTACTTACTTAATGGGTTTTAAGTATATCAACCTCAACATCAACATCAATATCAATATCAATATCAATTAGTTTACTTGATTACGTAAAAATGTAGGGGTTTCTATATCTTGTTGATTACGTAAATAAGTTGGAATTTCTATGTTAGGTACACCACTGGCTTGCATTGCAGTCACAATTTTTTGTGAATCTTGTTTTGGATTCACCATCAAGCTAGGGTTAAACATCACATTTGACGACTCTACTGAAGTATTTGTAATAGGCAATCGTTGTGCTGCTGTGATTTCTATTTCTTGAGTCAAAGTAGGAATACTATTTGAAAAATCAGTTTGTTTAGCAGCAATATTATTTATATGGTTTATATTATTTATATTGTTGGCTGTATGCAAATGGCCTGATTCTGTTGCACGTAGATGTAGATGGCTTACGGAAGCAAAATCATTAAACAACCTTCTATCAGGGTGTGTTTCAGCTAATAAAGGATTAAACATAACATGATCTGTACCTGTTTTTAGCAGTGCAGTGGGAGATGTCGGCGTAACAGGTTGCAACGATGCGCTAGAAAGATGCGAAAAATTTGATACAATTTGCCCATTTACTCCAAAATCACTACGACCAGGATAGCTCACTACAGCAGGACGCATCGTATCAGGCGTCGATATAACGGCTTTCGCACGTGCACCGATACCACTCACAATTAAGGTAACTTGCATTTCATCGCCCATATTATCATCAAACGTAATGCCGTGAATAGGTGTAACATCATCAGCAAACGAAGCTAAAATAGTGTTAATCACTTCATTCGTTTCACGGCCACGCATACTGCTTTCGGCTGCCGTAATATTAATTAATACACCGCGAGCAGTGCGCAAGTTTTCTTCTTCTAATAAATCACAATTTAACACAGCAATAGCGGCCTCTTTTGCACGGTTTGGACCACTAGCACGTGCAGTGCCCATTAAAGCACGCCCACGGTTTGAACCAATGACCGAAGCAACATCTCTAAAGTCTACATTTTGATAGCCGTTAGTCTGAATAACTTCGATAATCGTTGCAACAGCATTTTTTAATACATCATCAGCAGCTTGATACCATTCTCTTAGTAAGCCGTCTGGATTCCTATCTTCTAATTTACTATTGAGTACTACAATAATAGCATCTGAATGAATCTCTAACTC
>JBDLSY010000032.1:0-4708 GCA_039805985.1 Pseudomonadota bacterium
ATAATAACAATAATAATAACAATAGCAATAACAATAGCAATAGCAATAGCAATAACAATAATAATGATAGCAATAATAATTTGATAATTAAATTTGTTCAAACCCGTTTAAATATTTACAAGGAGTTTTTATGACCGCACAATATACGATTCAAGGTATGGTAGCCGTGATTACTTTAGACAATCCACCCGTTAATAGCTTAGGGCTTAGTACTCGGCAAGCGATTTGTACTCATATTGCTGCTGCTAATCAAGATGAAACCATTAAAGCTATTGTGATTACGGGGGCAGGCAAAGCTTTTTGTGGTGGGGCTGATATTACTGAATTTGGTACGCCAAAAGCCTTACAAGAGCCTAATTTATTAAGTGTTATTAGCGTTGTAGAAAATTCTAATAAACCTGTAATAGCCGCTATTAATGCAACGGCAATGGGGGGTGGTTTAGAGTTAGCACTGGGCTGCCATTATCGTTTAGTACAAGCAGGGGTTAAAGTGGCTTTGCCCGAAGTTAAACTGGGTTTAATTCCTGGGGCGGGTGGTACACAACGGCTACCCCGTGCAATTGGTATTGAAAATGCTTTAAATATGATGATAAGTGGCGAACCGGTTGCGGTTGAGTTACTGGCTGCTATTCCAAATCAAACTTTATTCAACAAAGTGCTTGAAGAAGATGAAGAGTTGCTAGTATTTGCAAATCATTTTGCCACAATGATACAGGCTGCACGACCTTTGCCTAAATTAAGCCTTTTAAGTGTTCAGCATGACAATGCCGATGGGTATTTTCAGTTTGCACGCAATACTATTCGTGCTACGGCAAAACACTATCCTGCCCCTATAAAGTGCGTTGATGCAGTTGAGTCAAGTTTGAAAAAAAGTTTTGCTTTAGGTATGGCTCATGAACAAGAGTTATTTGTCGCTTTAATGATGACACCAGAAAGCCGTGCGCTTCGCCATGCTTTTTTTGCAGAACGGGGCTGTAGCAAAATCATAGATGTACCAGAATCAACACCAAAGCGAAGTATTAAAACGGTTGGGATAGTCGGGGCTGGTATGATGGGTGGTGGCATTGCTATGAACTTTTTAAATGTGGGCATACCTGTTGTTTTGCTAGAAACGAGTCAAGCTGCTTTAGACCGTGGTTTAAATATATTACGCGGCAACTATGCCGCTCAAGTCGCTAAAGGTAAACTAAAACAGCCTGTATTTGATGAGCGTATGGCTTTACTAAGCAGTACTTTGGATTACAACGCATTTAAAACGGTTGATTTAGTCATTGAAGCTGTATTTGAAGAGATAAGTGTTAAAGAAAGTGTTTTTAAGCAATTAGATGCGGTCTGTAAACCAGGGACTATTTTGGCATCTAATACTAGCACTTTAGATTTAAATACAATTGCTAACTGTACTAAGCGTCCACAAGATGTGGTTGGTCTACACTTTTTTAGTCCCGCGAATGTCATGAAATTACTAGAAGTGGTTCGTGCAACGGCTACCAGCCATGAAGTATTGGCAACGGTGATGGCATTAGCAAAAACTATTAAAAAAACAGCCGTCGTTAGTGGCGTCTGTGACGGTTTTATTGGTAACCGTATGCTTGACCCGTATGCACGTCAAGCGGGTTATTTATTAGATGAAGGCTGCACACCACAACAAGTTGATAAAGCCATTGAAAATTTTGGCTTTATGATGGGCCCTTTTCGTATGTGGGATATGGCAGGCAATGACATTGCTTGGGCGATTCGTAAACGCCGTGCAGTTGAACAGCCGCATATTCGTTACAGTAAAACAGCTGATTTATTGTGTGAAATGGGACGAATGGGACAAAAAACCAATGCAGGCTGGTACGATTATCAAGAGGGTAAACGAGAGGCTATTCCAAATACCGAGGTAGAAGCAATGATTATTAAACACCGTGAAAGCTTAGGTATTACGCCGCGTAAAATCAGTGATGAAGAAATTGTACAACGCCTTGTACTGGCTTTAGTTAATGAAGGTGCATACATTTTAGAAGAAGGCATTGCCAGTAAAGCCAGTGATATTGATATGGTCTACTTAACAGGGTATGGTTTTCCTATATTCCGTGGTGGGCCTATGAAGTATGCTGATGAGTTGGGTTTGTTTAATGTAATACAGGCGATGAACCAGTTTGCTAATCAGTCATTAGAGTCGGCTGAATATTGGCAGCCAGCCCCCTTATTATTACAGTTAGCAAAAGAAGGTAAAACTTTTAGTCCATTACGTTAAAAAATTAAAAAATATCAAGAATATCAAGAATATCAAGAATATCAAGAATATCAAAAATATCAAGAATATCAAAAATATCAAGAATATTAAAAATATCAAGAATATTAAAAATATATAAAAATATATAAAAATAGGAGATTATTATGGTTGATGCCGTTATTGTGTCCACAGCCCGTACCCCGTTGGCTAAAAGCTGGAAAGGTTCTTTTAATATGACTCACGGAGCAACGTTGGCGGGTCATGCCATTGAACATGCCGTTAAACGTGCGGGTATTGAAGGCGTAGAAGTTGATGACGTATTGCTGGGTTGTGCTAACCCCGAAGGTGCAACGGGTTGGAATATTGCTCGCCAAGCTGCATTGCGTGCTGGTTTACCCGTATCAGTGTCGGGCGTAACAGTTAATCGCTTTTGTTCCAGTGGTTTACAAACCATTGCGATGGCGAGTCAGCGAATTATTGCAGGTGAAGGTGATATTTACGTCGCTGGCGGCGTAGAAAGTATTTCATGCGTTCAGCAAGAGCTAAATTTGCACATGTTTAAAGAAAATTGGTTAAGTAAATATAAGCCTGAAATTTATTTGCCAATGCTTAATACTGCTGAAAATCTTGCTAAACGGTATCAGATTAACCGTCTTGAATGCGATGAATACGGCGTATTAAGTCAGCAAAGAGCTTGTGCTGCCCGTGATGCAGACTTGTTTGATGCGGAAATAGTACCTATTACAGTCACCGCAGGTATAGCCGATTTAAAACTAGGGATACGCAGCCAAACAGTAACCGTTACGCGTGATGAAGGTTTGCGTGATGGCACTACTTTAGAAGCACTTACTGCAATTCGTTCAGCCATTCCTAATGGTGTGGTTGCTGCAGGTAATAGCAGTCAATTTAGTGACGGGGCGGGTGCCTGTGTAGTGATGAATGCCCGTTTAGCCGAACAAAAAGGACTATCTCCATTGGGTATATTCCGTGGATTTGTCGTGGCAGGGTGCGAACCTGATGAAATGGGTATTGGGCCTATCGTGGCTGTTCCTAAATTATTAACGCGTTTAGGTTTAACTATTCAAGACATTGATTTATGGGAAATGAATGAAGCCTTTGCGGTACAAGTATTGTATTGTGCAAAAAAATTGGGTATTCCAATGGATAAACTAAATGTCAATGGCGGGGCAATTGCTTTAGGACACCCGTATGGTGTGAGTGGGCAACGCCTAACAGGCCATGCTTTGATTGAAGGCAAACGCCGTGGGGCAAAATTAGTTTGTGTGACTATGTGCGTAGGTGGTGGTATGGGTACAGCAGCCGTATTTGAGGTGGCATAATGACGGATATTCAACGAACGATAGGTATTTTGGGCGGTGGTCAGTTAGGGCGAATGTTTTGCCATGCAGCACAACAATTAGGCTTTAAAATCACCGTCTTAGATGCGGATAATACCAGCCCAGCAGGTTTGATTGCACAACAACATATTCAAGCAGATTATGATGATTTAACAGCTTTAAAACAGTTAGCACAGTCTTGTGAGGCAATTACGACTGAATTTGAAAATGTACCTGCGGATTCTTTAGCGTATTTAGCCACTATGACGGCGGTATATCCTAGTCATACCGCAGTGCGGGTGTGTCAAGACCGTACGCTAGAAAAACAATGGTTTGCGGATTGCCAGATTGCGTGTGCAGCTAATATTACGCTGACTCAAGTACAAGACTGTTTAACGGTTTCATCAGACTTGTTTCCTGCCCTTTTAAAAACAGCACAAATGGGCTATGACGGTAAAGGACAATTAACAGTTAATACTCATGGTGATTTATTGGCCGCTTTTAAACAGTTAGGTTCAGTGCGTTGTGTATTAGAAAAAAAATTAGCTTTAGCTTATGAAGTATCGGTCATTGTTGCACGCAGTACTGATGGCGTTGTGGTTAATTTGCCAGTACAACAAAATTATCACGTGGGCGGTGTTTTGGCTTTAACGCAAGTCCCTGCACCCAATATTAGTGATGAACAAACTAAACAAGCAATAGATGCGGCAACAATGATTGCACAACGTTTAGAGTATGTGGGCGTATTGTGTGTAGAATTTTTTATCTTGCAAGATGGTAGTTTGGTCGCTAATGAATTAGCACCTAGGCCACATAATAGCGGACATTACAGCATTGAAGCGTGCGATATCAACCAATTTCAATTGCAAGTCCGCACAGTAACGGGCTTACCTTTAATCCAACCCCGTCACATTCAAGCAGCGGTGATGGTCAATCTTTTAGGTGATATTTGGTTTAATTCGTCTGATACTGATACATTACGTGAACCAAATTGGACAAGTATTCTAAATATTAGTGGAGTTCATTTACATTTATATGGTAAAACGACTCCAAAAATAGGGCGAAAAATGGGGCATATTACGGTTACCGCTGATACTTTAGAAGACGCTCAAATAAAGGCAAAGCAGTGTTGTGAGTATTTGGGATTACAACA
>JBDLSY010000033.1:0-3503 GCA_039805985.1 Pseudomonadota bacterium
TAATGATAATAATTATGAATAGTGATTAAAAAAATACCACTTAACTAAGATTAGTGGTTAAATACTTTAAAACCGTTCAAGGCGTTTATTTATTGTTTATGATACGCTAACTTAAACAATAAACAATAAACAATAAATAATAAATAATAAATAATAAATATTAAAGATATTATAAATAAAGCAACACCATGAAACCACTGCTTAAATCTCGCTTTAAACCCTTTATTACAAATAATAAAATAAATAGTAAAGTAAATAATAAAGGGTTTACTTTGGTAGAGCTTTTGATTGTGGTGGCAATTACGGGGGTAGTTTTAGCCATTGCGACACCTGATTTTATAAAAGCAACACGCATAATGCAGTCAAAGCATCAAGCCAAAGAAATGTCTGCTGCTATTAAACTGGCACAATCCGAAGCAGTACGGTTGCGTCAGCCAGTAACTATGTGTCGTGCTAACGTTAACCAAAATGGCTGTAATACAGGTCTTCCTGCGGGTGATTGGAGTACAGGTTGGATTATTTTTGCGGATAAAGATTTTGATAAAACGCTTGATAAAGATGAATTTCCACCTTTGGCGATTAAGCAGCCCGCTTCAAAGAATTATCAAGTGGTAGCTAACGCGAATATAGCTAATGCGATTACTTTTAATGCAGCAGGTGAGGGGGTTGGTCTCATTAATGGCACAATTGAGTTTTATCATAAGCAAGATAAATTAGTGGCAAAAAATAAAATAAACTTAGTAATTAATCGCTTTGGACGCTTAACAATTGAATAATTGAATAACTTACTATGAAACATCTAATTAATTTTCCCATATCAGTACGCCGTTTGCAGCATCAAGCAGGGATTGGCTTAATTGAAGTATTGGTATCTATTGTTTTATTGTCTTCTGTATTATTGGGAGCCATTGGCTTACAGTTGTCTGCCGCTAAAGAGCAACGTTCAGCGCAGTTTGTAAGCCGTGCAGCTTTATTAGCCAGTGAAATAGGCGAACGTATGCGTGTTAATCGTGCCGCTGTTAAAGATGGTAAATATATTACTAAAACAACACAAGCTGATGTAAAAAGTGATATTGATAGGGCTATGAATAAATCACTTAAATCTGTTTGTAGTGTTACAAACCCTTGCACTTCATCAGATGCTATTTCTACTTACGATATAGATACATGGTGGCAAAATATACGCACACAAATGCCGCCTGACAGTGTGGGCATGTTACTAACAACAACGACTGGTGGAGTCAATACCTTAGCACGTGATATTGTGATTGTTTGGACTGAACCTGTTATTAATAAAGATACTAATAATAAACCTATTTTACTTAAAAGTGGTTGTCCTTCTACTGTAACAGTATCAGCAGGTACACGCTGTTATACCCAAAGAGTAATGCTTTAAATAAAAATATTAAGAATATTAAAAGTATTAAGAATATTAAAAGTATTAAGAATATTAAGGATTTAAGAATTTAAGAATTTAAGAATATTAAGAATTTAAGAATTTAAGAATATTAAGAATTTAAGAATATTAAGAATATTAAAAATACTAATTTAATCTGATGTATATAGGTCTAAATTTAAAGGTTAATCATGAACTCGCGTTTTAAAATTCAGCTTAATCGTGTATTGTTGAAACCTTCTCAATTAGGATTTACCTTAATTGAGTTGCTAGTAGCCATGTCACTGACTTTATTAATTAGTGCGGGTGCTGCCGCTTTGTTTGCCAACACTATACTAAGCACAAGAACCTTAAATAGTGCCACAGCTATTAATGAAGAAAGTGTACGTATTAATAGCCTTTTAGCGCGTCATGTACGTATGGCGGGTTATGTTGATTGGTTAAGCAACTCAACGGCTATTGATGCGATTACTATCAACGAAGCAGCTAATAGCAATAGTTATAATTTAAAATTAGCTACTCAAGCGTCCATGCTCCAACATGCTTTTGCGGTTGATCAGACGCCAGCGAGCCTTGCTTTAATTCCGCCCTCATTGTCAGGGTGTGAAAATGTTTATTCGGAAAATAATAATCTTCTAAGGGCTGGTTGCTCTGCCACCGCCCTTAATACAGTCTCTGCCTTAACCGTTGCTTATCAGGTCAATGCTAATTCTGTAACTGGTTTTTCGGCTGTTTTACCAAACGTATTTTCTTCTCGTACGGGAATGAGTGGTGATTGCTTAGGTCAAAGTACACCTGTTCCTTATGCGATCAATCGTTTCTTTTTAAAAGCCTCTACGGATAGTGGTCAAAAAACAGGTGAGCCCATTATTTATGACTTAATGTGTTTGGGTAATGGAAGTACTACAGCACAGCCATTAGCTACTAATATTCAACAATGGGTGGTTAGGTATGGTGTGCCTGCCAGTGTTGCAGTCAATAATACGGCGACTACCAATGATGCGCAAATTACACGTTACTTAACGGCTAGAGAGGTGACAACTGCGGGCGCTTGGAATCAAGTTATGGCGATTCAGAGTTGTTTTTTATTGGTAGGTGAGCGTAATTCAGCGACTGTAACTAAAGGTCAAACGAATACTACACAATCAAACCGTCTGGATTGTTTGGGCAATAAAATGACTATTGGGTTAGATTTACGGTTACGGCAAGCATTTACACAAACCATTGCGTTGCGTAATCAAATTCATACGCCTAACTTGGTTAATTAATTTATTAAAAAATGAGTGTATTAAAAATTTACTATTATAAAATAATCACCTAAGGTGCGGATATGTTAATTTCCCTTTCTTTTTATACCAAATTTAAGCGGGAGCGTTGTGGCTATCAACCCGTTTCACAACAGCAAGGTGTTGCCTTAATCACTGTATTAATGATTACTTTGGTCATTATGGTGTTAAGCGTTTCATTGGCTATGGGCGTATTTAGTGAACATAGGCTATCACGTAACGCTGCCGACTTAGCGATTGCCCGTCAGGCAGCTGAAGCTGCTTTACGTGATGCCGAACACGATATTGCGTGTGAAAAATGGGACGCAAGTAAAAATGCTTTTGTAGAAGATTTAATGACTAATCCACAAAGATGCCCGCTTCAACGCGGTAAACAAAACTATAACCCGCAAAGCTGCACTGCAGGCTGGGTTACCGCACCTTTATCAGCAAACAACGCTGCCCCATCAACCACGAAATATTTTTCAAACCAAAACTGTTACCGTATATTTGGAGATGCGACTAAACAACCTAGTTTTAATATATTAGGTGCAACTTCTAGTCCTAGATTACCTCTATATTCTATTGAAGTATTCAATAAAAGTAATGGTGGTAAAGTCGGTATCACCAACTACCGTATTACAGCACGCGGTTATGGACGAAACAGCACGACCACTGTTGATTTGCAATCAATATTTAGGCCTGTTGCACAGTAGTTAATAGTCTGTATAAATATATTGGTTAATAATTTACATAATTGTGTTGAGGTATTAAATTAAGGTATTAAAATAAAATAGAAAAAATAACTTAAATAACTTAAATAACTTAAATAACTTAAATAA
>JBDLSY010000034.1:0-4135 GCA_039805985.1 Pseudomonadota bacterium
AATATTAATACTATTAGTAGTAATACTTTTTTAAATACATCCTCTAAATTAGATATACAAAATATTTTTCGTACTGTACAAGGTGAAGGCCCTTTTAGCGGGCAACCTGCTATTTTTATACGGTTAGCAGGGTGTAATTTACAATGCCCTGCGTGTGATACTGACTATACCTCACAGCGTGTGTTAATGAGTACGCAAAATATTGTAGAGCGTGTTAGTGATTTAATTACGGGGCATACAATTAGGCTTATTGTAATTACAGGTGGCGAACCGCTACGGCAAGATATTAGTCAATTGTGTACTATGCTATATCAAGCAAACTATATAGTTCAAATAGAAACAAATGGTACTTTTGGATTGCCAAAAAATCTACAAATATTATTAAATAATACATTAAATAATACGTTAAATAAAGAAAAAATAATCAATAAAGTGCCGTGGTTTAATATTGTCTGTAGCCCGAAAACAGGTAAAACACACCTTTCATTGAACCCGTATATTGTGGCATGGAAATATGTTTTATCAGCCAATAGTATCGCCACTGACGGGTTGCCCATATTTACTTTGGGACATAGTGCTAGCCCACAGGTTGCACGCCCAAATCAAGGTCATCAAGCACCGATTTATTTGCAAGCTTGTGATGATAAAAATGACACTGATAACCAGCTTAATCAAGCTGCGTGCATAGAATCTTGTTTAAAGTATGGCTACACTTTGCAACTACAAATTCATAAATATTTAAATATTGAATAGGGGTAGTGAATCAGTTTTTTGAACCACTTGAATCACTCATTAAGCAAGTCAGTAACCTAATACAACACATTGAATCTAAATATGAATCAAATTAAATTATTCCCTCGCCGTCATTACATAAAGACAGTAATGACTTGTTTATTATTAAGTAACTTTATCGTTTCAGCCAGTGGTTGTAGCATCATTAATACCGCTTTAATATTAAAAAATACAGTAAACGATAAAAATCCCACTGGCTAAACTCATTATACGAATTCAGCCAGCGGGATATATCTCTTTAAAAACTACTTAAAAATTATACTTCTTGACTAGAGGGTACAGGGCTTTCTGGGCGTTCTAATAGGGCTTTCATGCTAAAGCGAACACGACCACGGTCATCAGCTTCAACTACTTTAACACGTACTTTTTGACCCACTGTAATAAAATCAGATAAATTTTCAATCCGTTCATGAGCAATTTGACTAATGTGCAACATACCGTCTTTACCTGGTAATACTTCAACAATCGCACCAAAATCTAATAAGCGTGTGACTACGCCGTCGTATACTTGACCAATTTCAATTACAGCCGTCAATGTTTTGATTTTCTCAATGGCTAGTTCACCACGTGCAGTGTCAGTCGTAGAAACTGTGACTAAACCTTCGTCGCTAATGTCAATTTTGCACCCTGTTTCTTCACATAAACCACGAATAGTGGCACCGCCTTTGCCAATTACATCACGAATTTTATCTGGGTGAATTTTCAACGTCAGCATACGCGGTGCAAAGTCACTGACTTGCGTATTAGCACCTGATACACTGGCTTGCATTTCGCTTAATATATGCATACGGCCTTCTTTGGCTTGTGCCAAAGCAACTTGCATAATTTCTTTAGTGATACCTTGAATTTTAATATCCATCTGTAAAGCAGTAATGCCTTGTGCTGTACCTGCTACTTTGAAGTCCATATCACCTAAATGGTCTTCATCACCTAAAATATCTGTTAAAACTGCAAATTTATTGCCTTCTTTAATTAAACCCATTGCTACGCCTGCAACGTGTGACTTAATCGGTACACCTGCATCCATCAGTGCCAAGCAACCACCGCACACTGATGCCATACTAGATGAGCCGTTAGATTCAGTAATTTCTGATACTACGCGAATAGCGTATTGAAATTCTTCCATACTAGGCAATAAAGGCGTTAAAGCACGTTTAGCTAACCGGCCATGACCGATTTCACGGCGTTTGGGTGTGCCAAAGCGACCGACTTCACCCGTTGCAAAAGGAGGCATATTGTAGTGAAACATAAAGCGATCACGTGATTCACCTGAAATACTATCAATGACTTGAGTTTCTTGCTTAGTACCCAAGGTAGCTATGACTAAAGCTTGTGTTTCGCCCCTTGTAAACAAAGCACTGCCATGTGTTCTTGGTAAAACACCTGTACGCATTGTAATCGGACGCACTGTACGGGTATCACGCCCATCAATACGCGGTAAACCGTTCAAAATATTACCACGAACAATTTTAGATTCTAATTCAAATAAAACATTATTAATATCTGCCTGTGTTGCTGTATTTCCTGATTCCAATAATTTAGCGGCAACATCAGCAGCTGTTGTACGCGTCATATCGGTACGTGCTTGCTTATCAATGGTTTCGTAAGCGGCTTTTAAGGATTCGGCGGCAATAGCCTCTACTTGTGTATACAGTGTTTCATTTTTAGGCGCAGCAGTCCAGTCCCACAGGGGTTTACCTGCATCACGGACTAAGTCATGAATAGCATTAATAGCCACTTGCATTTCAGTATGTCCATAGACAATACCTGCTAACATCACCTCTTCACTTAACTGTTGAGCTTCTGATTCAACCATTAGCACGGCAGATTCTGTGCCTGCAACAATTAAATCCATTTGGCTATTTTTCAATTGCGTGATTGTTGGGTTTAACACATACTCGCCGCCAATATAACCCACACGACAAGCCCCCATTGGCCCACTAAATGGAATACCGCTAATCGCTAAAGCAGCTGATGCACCAATCATCGCTGGAATATCTGGATCAATCTCTTGATTGCAAGACAATACATGAATAATAATTTGTACTTCATTATAAAAACCTTCAGGGAACAAAGGGCGGAGTGGACGGTCAATCAAGCGGCTAGTTAAAGTTTCTTTTTCACTAGGTTTGCCTTCACGCTTAAAAAAGCCACCCGGAATACGACCTGCCGCATAAAATTTCTCAACATAATCTACGGTTAAAGGAAAAAAATCTTGTCCTAATTTAGCTGTTTTTGCACCAACAACGGTTGCCAATACAACCGTATCTTCAATTGTTACGACAACTGCCCCGCCCGCTTGACGAGAGATTTCGCCTGTTTCCAGCATAACAGTATGCTGACCATACTGAAAAGTTTTAGTTATTTTATCAAACATGGATAGTCCTTTGATTTACGTTTTTAATATAGATATTATTTATTATTTATTATTTATTGTTTATTGTTTATTGTTTATTGTTTATTACTTATTGTTAATAAATAATTAAGAAAGATCTTTTTTGCTTTATAGTTTAGATTATTGAACCATAAAGCAAAAAAGCCTGTGCAAAGACAGGCTTTCCATCGTTACTTACGAATACCTAAAGTAGCGATAATTGTTTTATACGTATCAGGCTTAGTTGATTTTAAATAATCTAACAAACGACGACGGCGACTGACTAAACGTAACAAACCACGACGTGAGTGATGGTCTTTCATATTGGCTTTAAAATGCGGGGCTAACTCGTTCATACGTGCTGTGATTAACGCAATTTGAACTTCTGAAGAACCCGTATCTGTTGGTGTACGACCAAATTTGGCAATAATTTCTTGTGTATTAATATCCGCTACTGACATAAAATTCCTTAAAGTAATGGGTCAGACAAAACAGGCGTTGCACCTGCGGAGGCACAACGTGAATGACTTTTTAAAATAATTAACAGTTAAAAACATTCAATAATATTTAATCATAATATTTAATCATAATATTTAATTAAAATATTTAATTAAAATATTTAATTAAAATTAATAAACTGTTTAAAACGCTTAAAATTGAAAAAGTCCCCTATTTTAACGCACTTAATGCAAATATAAACGATTAAAACACTTAATTTTATGCCCACAACACCTTCAACAAATATTTCTGCTGTCGCCAGTAATTTTTTACGCAGTATTATTCAACATGATTTAAATTCACATACTTATGTAGACCGTACTTGGAATGGTAAGCCTGGTTTAATAAAAACCAATAACTTTACTGCACTAGATACATACTCTGTGCGTTTGCGTTTTCCGCCAGAACCAAACGGATACTTGCATATCGGTCATGCTAAAAGCATCTGTTTAAACTTTGGTTTAGCCCATG
>JBDLSY010000035.1:0-8750 GCA_039805985.1 Pseudomonadota bacterium
TATTTGTGTTTATGTTTGTTTATGTCTGTTTATTTCTATTTATATTATTTAATAGTAATGGTAATGGGAGAATTAAAAAAATAGGGATAATTAAATATTATTGTTTTAAATCAACAACTTAGCATGTTATTAAGTTGTGAATTTCTTTATGTAAAGTTTGTGGATAACTCTAGTTATAAATAAAAAATTCATAGATATACACAAGTTATATTATTTATCCACATAGTTATCAACACACTTATTAACAGGTTATGAAGCGAAAAAACAAGCCATTAATAAAATTAGTGACTTATTTTAAATAAAAATAATATTTATAAACTCCAACTTTTTGTTCAAAAAATATTATTAAATATTATTTATCCCCCTAAATTTTGCTGAATAGCATAAATTTGATGACTAAGTTGTAAATTATTATTTTTCTCTAAGGCAATTTTACGAACCGCATGCAGTACCGTTGTGTGGTCTCTACCGCCAAATGCTTCGCCAATATCAGGTAGACTTTTTTGAGTTAATTCCTTGATTAAGTACATAGCGACTTGTCTTGGTAACACAATACTTGCTAAGCGACGCTTACCACACAAATCTGCTAATTTTACTTTGTAATAATCAGCGACTACTTTTTGAATCATCTCAACAGACAAAATCCCACGAGGACCACTAATTACGTCACGTAAAGAAATTTTTGCCATTTCCAAAGTGATATGGCTATTTTGAAACCGACTATATGCCAATAATTTATGCAAAGCCCCTTCAAGCTCGCGAACATTAGAGCGTAAATTTTTAGCAATATAAAAAGCAACATCTTCTTGCAGCATAATAGAGAGCGATTTAGCTTTTTCTTGCAAAATGGCTACACGCATTTCCAATTCAGGCGGATCAATTGCAGCAATTAACCCAGCACTAAATCGAGAAACCAAACGATTTTCAATGTCCGCTAAATCTTTTGGAAAAGTATCACTGGTTAAAATAATTTGGCTACGATTGGCTACTAAAGCCTCAAAAGCATAAAATAGCTCTTCTTGAGTACGTTTTTTATCAGCAAAAAATTGAATATCATCGATTAATAAAACATCTAAGCCGTGATAGTAACGTTTAAATGCATCAAAAGTTTGACGGCGATAAGACCCAACAACATCAGCAATAAACTGATTAGCGTGAATGTAACGGATTCTAGCATTTGGATTGTTAGCCAATACAGTATTACCAACTGCGTGTACTAAGTGTGTTTTACCTAAACCAACGCCACCGTATAAAAAAAAAGGATTATAAGACGTCCCTGGATTATGTGCCACGTGTTGTGCAGCAGCGTGTGCCATCTGATTCGCTTTTCCCACTACAAAATGCTCAAAAGATAAACGGCTGTTTAAGCCTGTTCCTTCATGAGCACTTGATTCAAATGAATTTTCATTACTATTTGTATCAGAATCTATATTAGAATTTGTATTAGAACTTAATGATTTTAGGGGAATGTTAGGCTTGGTTTCACTTGTAGAATTTAGTTCTGCTGTAGGATGGTTAGCTTCTAATAGGCTGCCTTGTATTGCCGTACTGAAGCTGTCTGTTGCAGCAGCTAATAGTGACCATTCAACTGCATGACCGCACAATTGGTGGCATTGCTGTTCAACGATTGCTTGAAACTGCGACATAATAGCATTGATTTTCTGCGACTGTTTTGTTTGGCAAGTTAATAATATCTGCGTATTATTTACACTTATGGTTTGAATTAATGATAGAGGCTCAATTGCGCGTAACCATAAAGTAATTTGCGTCTGTGGTAAGTGAGCTTGTAAACCAATTAAGCATGCTTGCCATAAGGTTTGAGATTGGTCTTCGTTAGCGTTAGCGTTGTAAACAAACATGTGCAGCAGTCTTTGAAAATGGATAATAATGAAACAAAATATAAATAAACGTATAAAAATAAATATTAAAAATAAATATTAAAAATAAATAAACAATTAAATTCAATATACTTAATAAAATAAATCAACAAATAGGTTTTAATTTAGCTTAAACCTTGACGTATTTGATATTTTCGTGTGTAATAACGAGTTACCTATTTTAAATGATTATTGATTGGATTCGTCATGAAACGCACCTACCAGCCCTCAAAAGTTCGCCGCGCCCGTACTCACGGTTTTTTAGTTCGTATGAAAACAAAAGGTGGCCGCTCTGTTATTCGCGCTCGCCGTGCTAAAGGTCGTTCACGTTTAGGTTTATAGTTTATTGATAATCCGTTTGCGTATCTGCTTAACCAAGTCAAAAAAATAAGTTCCTGTGCCTAAACAGCTACAAGCCTTATTAGGCGAAACCTATTTTTCTGACTTGATTCGTACCAAACCTTTAGCCCGTACAGATGCATATTTTTTTCATATAAAAATTACGTCTCTAGAAGAAGATAAAGATGAACTAAAAAAACAGTTTAAAGCAAACCCAACAGTTTACTTAGGAATTATTGCGTCTAAAAAAGCATATCCTTTAGCAGTAGACCGTAACCGCATTCGCCGTGTTCTTCGTGCATACTGTACTATGTACTTAGTCCCTTTGGTTCAGTTAATAATAACCAAAGATCACATTTTAGACCCGTCCGTGGCTTCAAATATACCGCATAATATTCGTTGTTTGTTTAGGATAAAAAATCTTCCTAAACAAAAAACGCTTTTTAAAAATCAGTTGATTCGTCATCAGTCTTACTTAAATCCACACAGTGCCGCTTTTTCCCAGTGTATGCGGGCTATGTTTGAACAGACTGTGCAACAACTACTACGCACATCTCCTCTGTTAATTAAGGTATAAGCGTGATGATACGGTTTTTATTTTTAAGTATTATTAAAACGTACCGCTATTTGTTTAGTCCTTGGGTAGGTAAAGCGTGTCGATTTACGCCAACCTGTTCATGTTACGGTTTAGAAGCTATTACCCGCTATGGTGCTGCTAAAGGTGGTTGGCTGACTGGCACACGCATTGCACGGTGCCAGCCTTTTGCTAAAGGCGGTTATGACCCTGTTCCGTAATTTAAGCTTGGCTTACTTGTGCAACTAAAGTTTGTAGTTCGCCTTGTTCAAATAATTCATTCATAATATCGCTACCGCCAATAAATTCACCTTGAATATACAGTTGAGGAATAGTCGGCCAGTTAGAGAATGTTTTAATTCCCTGTCTTACATCATCATCAGATAGTACATTAAATGTAACAATATCTTTTGCTCCGCACTGTTTAAGCAAAGCAATGGCTTTGCCTGAAAAGCCGCATTGAGGAAACTGTGCTGTACCTTTCATAAACAATACAATAGTATTGTCTGTTACAGTCTTTTTTAAAAAATCTTGTACGTTTGGAGCATTAGAAATCATGTGAGTTCCTTGAAAATAAAGTAATAATAAAAAACAATAAAAATAAGAATAAAAATAATAATAAAAATAAGAAAAAAGTCGGCGTAAAAATCAGCGTAAAAATAAATTATTAAATATTATAAAAAGTATGAGACTACAAAAAATTAGTAATTTCTATAAATATAAATACAAATATAAATAGCTTTGTATTTTACGCATAATTAATTATTTACCAATACAAAACTGACCAAAAATAACGCCTAATAAATCATCGCTAGTAAATTCACCCGTAATTTCACCCAAATACTGCTGCGTTACACGTAAGGATTCGGCAAATAAATCTAAAGACTTATCACCCATTTGAGCGCAATCATGAGCGATACTCAATTGTTCTTGGGCCGCATTGAGTGCTTGAATATGCCGTTCTCGGGCAATGTATATCCCTTCACCACTTTGATTAATTTTCCACCCAGCAAGGCGTAATAATTCTGTTTTTAAGGTATCTAATCCCTGTCCTGTTTTCGCAGAAATAGCTAAATAATTGGGTAATTTATTACCTATTTGTGGGATAGCATCAATTTTATTTAAAACATATATTACGGGTAAAGATGAAGGTAACTTTAACTCTAAATCTAAATTGCCATATATTGCTTGAGTCGCATCGTATAAACGCAAAATAACGTGTGCTGTTTTTATTTGAGCCCAAGTGCGTTCAATACCTAGTTGTTCTACTTCATCATCGGTATCACGTAGGCCCGCTGTATCAACGATATCAAGAGATACGCCTTCTAAAACAATTGTTTGGCTAATAGTATCGCGTGTTGTCCCTGCAACGGCTGTAACAATAGCAACATCTTGTTGTGCCAGTGCATTTAATAAACTACTTTTCCCGACGTTTGGCTCACCGACTAATACAACGCGTATGCCATCGCGTAACAATGCACCTTGTTTGGTCGCTTCATGGACTTCGTTGAGTTGTTGTTGAATACGCTGTAATTGCCCAATAGCATCAGCAGTTTTCAAAAAATCAATTTCTTCTTCAGGAAAATCAAGTGTAGCTTCTACTAGCACACGTAACTGTGTTAATTGGTGTACTAAAGTATGTATTCGTTGGCTAAAAGCACCGCTTAACGCACGGCTGGCAGCTTTAGCAGCGGCTTCGGTAGAGGCTTCAATTAAATCCGCAACACTTTCGGCTTGGGCTAAATCTAATTGTCCATTTAAAAAAGCTCGTTGAGTAAATTCTCCAGGTTGTGCAATGCGTAAATTAATAGCGTGTTCAGCAGCAATAGCTAAGCAACGCTTTAATAGTAACTGCAAAACGACAGAGCCTCCATGGCCTTGTAACTCTAAAACATCTTCGCCTGTGTAACTGTGTGGTGCTGGAAACCACAGTGCTAAACCTTGGTCAATGATTATTTTTTTGGGTGTACCATTTAATACACCATCATTGTTTGATAGACCATCATTGATACTGGCCGTTTCAATATCTAAAAAAGGTGTGTAAGTTGCATAGCGTGGAGTCAGTTGTTTACCCGTCAATTGATAGGCTAATTGATGAAGCACATTTTTACCGCCCGATAAACGCACAATGCCCACCCCGCCGCGTCCTGCTGCTGTCGCGATTGCAATAATGGGCGAATTATCAGGCTGCATGATAGGCGATTACACGTTCAACTTCGTGCTTACTGCCTAAAAAAACGGCTACACGTTGATGCAATTCAGTGGGTTGTACATCTAATATACGTTGAGTACCCGTTGATGATGTTCCCCCTGCCTGTTCCACTAACCAGCTCATAGGATTGGCTTCATACATTAAACGTAATTTACCAGGCTTGTTGGGCTCACGGCTATCCCAAGGGTACATAAAAATACCGCCACGATTTAAAATACGATGCACGTCTACGACCATTGCAGCGACCCAACGCATATTAAAATCTTTACCCCGAATTCCAGATTTTCCTTGAATACACTCATTAACATACTGTTGAGTCGGGGCTGCCCAATGGCGTTGATTACTCATATTAACGGCAAACTCTTGCGTATCTACAGGGATAGTCATGCGTTCTTGCGTTAATATCCATGAACCTAACTCGCGGTCCAAAGTAAAGCCGTACACGCCATTGCCTACTGTTAAAATCAACTGTGTTTGAGGGCCATAAATGGCATAACCCGCAGCCACTTGTTGATGACCTGGTTGTAAAAAATCATTTTCTGTAATAGTGCGAGGTACTTCAGAAACAAAATTATTAGAGTTACTAGAGTTATTAGGTACTTTTAATACACTAAAAATAGTACCGATAGACACGTTAATATCAATATTACTACTGCCGTCTAATGGGTCAAACAACAATAAATATTCGCCTTGTGGATAACGGCTGGGAACAGCGACAAAAGTATCCATTTCTTCGCTGGCCATTGCAGCTAAATGCCCCCCCCATTCATTGGCTTCCAATAATACATCATTAGCGATGACATCTAACTTTTTCTGTGCCTCGCCTTGAATATTACCCGTACCTGCTTCACCTAAAATATCGCCTAACGCCCCTTTACTAACAGCATTACTAATGTGTTTGCATGAACGGGCTACGACTTCTAATAACAAGCGTAAATCGCTTGGAATGGTATTATTAATACGTTGTTCTTCAATTAAATGTTGGGTTAAAGTTTTGCGTTTCATAGAATTTGTAAATTTAGGTAAATGTTTAGTTTAGATAAGTATTTTAAATAAGTATTCAAAATAAGTATTTTTAATAAATACTTAAAGTTAATATAAATATTTAAAGTTAATAATTATTTTATCCGTAGTTGTTCAGTCATTATTGACTAGCTAATTGCTGGTTATTTAGTATATTGACACAAATATACAATTTACTATTGATAGATAGCCCTGTTTAATAAAATATAGAGTTTTTTAGTTTATATTAGTTTTTCGTTTAATACTTAAATACAATTAACTGTTCATTGATATCTTAATTCTTAATATCCTAATATTTTAATTTTTTGATATTTTAATTTTTTGATATTTTAATTTTTTTAAAAGGAGTTTTATATGTCTTTTGATTTACCTGCCCGAACTACCCAAGCCATTTTAGTCAATACCACGCAAAATCAAGTATTGCGTCAAACTTATATGTTACTTGCGATTAGCCTTATTCCCACCATTTTAGGTGCGGCAATTGGCGTTTCAACTGGTTTAGCTAATATGATGCGTTTTAGTCCCATAATGACTATGGGCATATTTTTAGTGGGCTCATTTTGGATGATGCACATGGTACAAAAAAACAGTACCACATCAACAGGAATTACGTGGCTAATGGCATTTACTTTTTTTATGGGTTTGATGTTATCACGCATTATTGACCGCACCTTAGGTTATGCCAACGGTGCTGAACTAATTATGTTAGCTGTAGGCGGTACAGCAGCCATTTTTGCAGCAATGGCTGGCTTAGCGGGTTTTATTAAACGTGATTTAAGTTTTATGGGAAAATTCTTAATGATTGCCACGATAGCCTTGTTAGTCGCTGGGATTGCCTCTGTGTTTTTAAATATACCAGGGTTTGCTTTAGTATTGACTGTGATTTGTTTGGTTTTATTTTCTGCTTATTTAATGTACGATTTAAATCAAATTATTAATGGTGGTCAAACCAATTATATTACTGCAACACTCACTGTTTATTTAAATGTTTATAATATTTTTAGTGCTTTATTGTCTTTACTGGGTATTGGCGGTAGCCGTGAATAGTCAGTAATAGTCAGTTTATGTAATTAAAAGGGTGTTGTTTACTGTATAAACAATCAAAATATATCAGTAAATATACCAGTAAACAATACTCTTTATATGTGTTAAACAAACGTGTAACTAAATTAAACAGCGACGCTAACCAGCGACGCTAACAAGGCGAGTGTTTAAATAAGGCATCAAAGCTTCTGAACCGCCTTCGCTGCCGTAACCACTGTCCTTAATACCACCAAATGGTAATTCTGGCCAAGTAACGGCTGCTTGATTAATCCAAAGCATACCGACCTGTAGCTCATTAGAAAATCGATATATTGTTTTTAATGAACCCGTATACGCATAAGCCGCCAGACCATACGATAAACGGTTTGCTTCGCTAATGGCTTTATCTAACGTGTTAAACGCCTGAACGCTAACAATAGGCCCAAAGGGTTCTTGATTAAACACATCCGCAGTAATGGGTACATTGTCTAGTAATGTTGGTGAAAAAAAATTTCCTTGTGTGCCGATATGTTGTCCACCTTCCAGTAAAGTTGCTCCACAATCTAAGGCATTATTGATGAAAGATTCCATTGCAGTAACACGGCGTACATTCGCAAGTGGTCCTAGTGTAGTCGTATTAATTAAGCCGTCGCCTATGATAATTTGACGTATATGTCTCAGCAAAGCTTCATTAAAAGCTGCCTTAATACTATGGTGAATTAAAAAACGTGAGGGTGCAATACATGTTTGCCCAGCATTGCGAAATTTAGCAGTAGCTACACTTTTAACTACAGCATCGATATCAGTGTCTTCCGTGACAATAACGGGGGCATGCCCACCCAGTTCCATAATGCAAGGTTTCATGTATTTGCCAGCCAACGATGCCAATTGCTTACCGACAACCGTAGACCCTGTAAAAGTAACCACACGTACTGTAGGGTGTGCAATTAAATAAGCAGAGATGTCAGAAGGTATACCGTACACTAGATTGATAACGCCTGCTGGGATACCAGCATCAATAAACGTTTGAATAAATGCTGCTGGCGAAGCGGGTGTTTCTTCAGGCCCTTTAATGATAATACTACAACCTGCTGCTAAAGCAGCAGATAACTTACGGGCAATTTGATTAATTGGAAAGTTCCAAGGTGTAAACGCAGCGACTACCCCAATGGGTTCTTTCAATACGGTATTGTATACATTCGGTATACGTGATGGCACTGTTCTACCATAAATACGTCGGCCTTCATCGGACATAAATTCAATAATTTCAGCAGCAGCCATTATTTCGGCATTAGCTTCAAACAAGGGCTTACCTTGTTCTTGCGTCATTATTTCGGCAATATAATCAACCCGTTTACGCAATAGTTCAGCTGCATATCGCATCAGTTTACCCCGCTCAATGGCAGGTGTTTTACGCCAAATGTCAAATCCTTTAGCCGCAGCTGCAAGTGCATTGTCTAAATCTGTGATACTTGCGTGGGCTAAGCGGCCGAGTTCTAAATTAGTTGCAGGGTTTAGTACCGCTAAAGTTTTACCATCGGCGGCGTCTATCCAGTGATTGTTAATCATTAAACGGGTATTAGGGTAAACAAATGGGCGGGTTGTTTGATTTAGCGGCATTTTAAACAATGAATCAATAAATATTAAAAAAGGTAATTAAAAAAGGTAATTAAAAAAGGTAATTAAAAAAGGTAATTAAAAA
>JBDLSY010000036.1:0-5290 GCA_039805985.1 Pseudomonadota bacterium
TACAATAGAAGGAGAAGAATTAACCATAAAAGGGGAAATATCACACAAAAAACAACAAAATGATTTGGTTAAACGCTTAACCAAATTAGTGGGTTCAACACAAAACGATGATTCAGATAACAATAGTGTTGGTAGCCTTGAAAACACCACAGGCCGCCATAATATAGAACCTACACTGCCTTTGGTTTCACATAAAAAAATGATTAAGTACGGTCATTCAGTTTTTTTAGATAGTATTGGAAATAAAGTAATACCAAAAATACCAAATAAAGAATCTGGATATGGTGTATGCTGGGCTGCTAGCATGGCAATGATGGGACCTATAAATACTTCTACTTCTGTTCCTTCTTATGCTAATTGGATTTATGATAACCCAAACCAGTCAGTTAGCTTTAAAAATAACCTTACCCCTTCTAGAAAAAGAGCAATCGAATTGTTTAAACAGAAAAATCCTACCGCTAAGAGTTTTATACTAGATAAAAGGCGTATGTACAGTTCTGAAGAATATTCAGAAGAAATGCAATCAATGTTACGCGCTTATGAAAATTGTGATGGTAGATCTGGATACACTCTAGCTGTGACGCAAGGGTTAGCCCCTGTACCGTTCGCTATAACTGCAAAGCAAGAGCTAAATCCTATGTTAAAGTACGAACAAAGACTGACGCCTAAAATTTTAAATACATTACTTAGTAAAGATAACACGGGCATTTTAGCTTCATATCACACCATAAATACAAAAATGATCAAAGATGGAGATACGCCAAGTGGCGCACATGCAGTCGTGTTGACAGGGGTAAAAAATAATAAAATTATTTACAATGATTCTAATTTTAAAAATAGACAAGAAGTAACTTTTAAACAACTTAACGCGGCTTTAACAAAGAACTCATACGCTTTAATTGCAAAAGATAAGGCAGTTATTTTACCTTCTGTTGATATAGATTCAACCAATAAATATGTAGGTAAAATAAATTTGAAAAAATCTTCCAATGAAGAAATACTTCAGTATATGAATAAATCAAGCGTAAAATACAGAAAAGACATTATGCTAAAAAGCTTGAACCCTATAAAAGCAAGTCCAGCAACTGTTCAAGATGCCGCTGATTTTATGAAATTTCTTGCTCAAGTGGATGACGTGGTTAAATTAAGGTATAACGAAGCAATTGAAAAGAGATTAATTACTGTACGTTCCGTACTGCCTAATATCACTGTTTTGCCATTACCAGCCTCATTCCACGATATTAAAATCCAAAACAATAAAAATCTACGTATATTACAAAAAAAGTTAAACGAACTACAAGTGCCTTATAAAAACTTATTGCGTGCTAATGATATTAAAAGAAATGGCTAATGTTAAAGTAATGCTGGAGCAACTGATTTAATGCTTAAAAAATAATCAGTAAAATCATTGAGCTAACATACCAGCATCAATACTGTAAAAGTTAAAATTAAATACTGTACATAAATCAATATAATTAATCGGTTCATAACCTATACGAATATGATTGATATCCGCATTGCGATTTTTTTAAACAATTTTCTTTAGGTTTAGCAGGGATTGCGAGGGTAAAAGTATTGTCGCCACTATGTTTAGTATTTTTTAGTATTTTTAATATTTAATAGAACTTTTTCAAAACTATTAGAAATATTTTTAATGGTATTAATTACAATAGTTGATTTTATAGGTAAAATGATAGGTTCACGGAAATTCGTCCGTGTCTCTTTTTATTCAAGGATTTAACATGTTCGCAGTCGTAAAAACCGGTGGTAAGCAGTATCGCTTATCAGTTGGCGAAAAATTAAAAATAGAACAGATTGCTGCTGAACCTGGTCAAGTTGTTGCACTCGCCGAGGTATTAGCGGTGGGTAGTGGTGAAGCAATTACTCTAGGTACGCCAATCGTTGTAGGTGCAACAGTTCATGCAACTGTGTTGTCGCATGGTCGCGCTGATAAAGTACGCATTTTCAAAATGCGCCGTCGTAAACATTATCAAAAACGTCAAGGTCATCGTCAATGGTTTACAGAAATATTTATTTCTGAAATATCATTGGGTGCTGACAGTACGAAAGTAGCCGCGCCTGCAATCGTAACATTAGCGAAAGTAGGATTGAGTCAAGACAACTTACTGTTGATTGAAGGTATTGGTGCTAAAATTGCCAGTATTTTTAATACGGCAGCCATCTATACATTCGCTCAATTAGCCAGTACGCCCGTCGCCCGTTTAGAAGATATTTTAAAAGCAGCGGGTTCACGTTTCGCAATGCACAACCCAACGAGTTGGCCTGAACAAGCTGCGTTGGCACGTGATGGCAAGTTAGATGAACTCAAAGCTTGGCAAGACGCACATATTGCGGCCAAAGCTTAATTAACCACTCACGGGAGTAAAATACCATGGCACAAAAAAAAGGCGGCGGCTCTACGCGTAACGGTCGCGATTCGGAATCAAAACGTCTAGGCGTTAAGATTTACGGCGGTCAAGCTATCAACGCAGGCAGCATCATCGTGCGTCAACGCGGTACTAAGTTTCACGCGGGGACAGGCGTTGGTATGGGTAAAGACCACACTTTGTACGCATTAACTGACGGTACTGTTAGCTTTGCTATTAAAGGTGCATTAAACCGTCAAACTGTTTTTGTAACAGCTACAGCGGCTTAATTAGCTTTGTAATAAAAAACCCCGTTAGCCGATTTCACGGTGAGCGGGGTTTTTTATTTTTGAAGAACCTGCTTTATACTGTACATTTGAGTACTACACCTATAAAAATACTATGAAATTTATTGACGAAGCTACTATTGAAGTGATTGCAGGAGACGGCGGCAATGGCAGTGCGTCTATGATGCGTGCTAAATTTATTCCTAAAGGCGGACCCGATGGCGGCGACGGTGGACGCGGTGGGCATATTTTTGCTATTGCTGACCGTAATATCAATACTTTGATTGATTACCGCTTTGCCCGTAAACACTTAGCCCATAAAGGCGAAAATGGACGTGGTGCGGATTGTTATGGTGCAGCAGGTCAAGATGTTATATTAAAAGTACCTGTGGGTACTATGGTGTACGACGCAGAAACGGGTGGTTTATTATTTGATATGTCTATTCACGGCGAACAAGTGATTTTAGCCCCCGGTGGAGCAGGTGGTTTAGGCAACATTCACTTTAAATCATCAACGAACCGTGCGCCACGCCAACATACTCCAGGTGGATTAGGCGAGCGTAGAAAAATTCGTATGGAGTTAAAAGTGTTAGCTGATGTAGGGTTACTGGGTATGCCTAATGCAGGTAAATCAACCTTAATCGCAGCAGTTAGTAATGCACGCCCAAAAATCGCCGATTACCCGTTTACTACATTACACCCTAATTTAGGTATGGTACGATTGGAAGCAGACCGTAGCTTTGTGATTGCCGATGTACCAGGTTTAATTGAAGGTGCAGCTGATGGTGCAGGCTTAGGTATTCAGTTTTTACGCCATTTACAACGGACGCGCTTGTTATTGCATATTATTGATGCCTCATCGTTTGATGACAGCATTGATCCTGTTGAAAAAGCAGTGAACGAAGCCAAAGCGATTGTTAAAGAGCTTGAAAAATATGATACAGATTTAGCGGCTAAACCCCGCTGGCTGGTGATTAATAAACTAGATATGGTTGAAGTCAGTGAGCGTGAAGCACGTGTAAAAGCCATTATGGCGGGTCTTAACTGGCAAGGTTCTATCCATGATACAGTCTTTGGTATATCTGCTTTAACTCGCGAAGGGTGTGCACCGCTAATGGGACGAGTCGGACATTTCTTAGAAGAGTTAAATAAAACTGCACAAGCGGCTCGCGATGTATTTAAAGACCCTCGTTTTACAGATACATCGCAAGCTATAGAACCCGTGGCAATTCAACAAAACTTTACTGAAGAAACAGCCAAACAAGTGATTATTCATATTTAATATGAAGGCAGTGCTACTTTAACATTACCAAAAATACTTGTACGGGCAGAAAATATTCTGCCCCAATACATTAAAGATAAAACTAAAAAAAATATATTTACACCTATTAAAAATAGGTTTTTTTAATGACTCATTTAATAACCAACACACTTTCATTATTAATGACCGCTCAACGCATTGTCGTTAAAGTGGGTTCTAGCCTTGTAACCAATGATGGGCAAGGTTTAGATTATGCCGCTTTAGAAAACTGGGCAATACAAATTACAGCATTACGGCAACAAAATAAGCAAGTTATTTTAGTCTCGTCAGGTGCAATTGCACAGGGTATGCAACGCTTAGGCTGGCTTAAACGCCCCACGCATATTGCTGAATTACAAGCCGCAGCAGCAGTAGGGCAGGTTGGTTTGGTACACGCTTATGAGACTATTTTTGCTAAAAAAGACATTGCAACCGCTCAAATTTTATTAACACACGCTGATTTAGCTGACCGTGAACGTTATTTAAATGCCCGATCAACTTTATTAAAATTATTAGAGTTAGGCGTTGTACCGATTATTAATGAAAATGATACCGTTGTCACAGATGAGATTAAAGTAGGCGACAATGATACTTTAGGGGCTTTGGTGGCCAACTTAATTGATGCTGATGTGTTGGTTATCTTGACAGACCAATCGGGTTTATATAGCAGTGACCCACGCAAAAATCCAAATGCTAGCTTTATTCAACACGCAACGGCAGGCGATATTAGCTTAGAAAATATGGCAGGGGGGGCAGGTAGCAACACGGGTACAGGCGGTATGATTACTAAAATATTAGCGGCAAAACGGGCTGCTTATTCAGGTGCACATACAATCATTGCCAGTGGACGCGAGCCAAATATATTGCCTCGTTTAGCCGCAGGTGAAAAATTAGGGACTCATTTAGAAGCAGTCGGCGATATTTTATCTGCACGCAAACAATGGTTAGCCGACCATTTACAACTGCGTGGTAGCCTTGTATTAGACAATGGGGCGTGTCAAGCTTTAACTGTAGACAGAAAAAGCCTACTGCCCATTGGTGTCATCAGAGTTGAAGGCGACTTTTCTCGTGGCGAAGTCGTTGCTTGTGTTAATGAATTAGGTGTTTCAATTGCCAGAGGTATTGTAAATTACAGTGCAGCTGAAGTTCGTTTAATTATGCGCAAAACCAGCAGTGATATTGCGACTACATTGGGGTATGTTGCTGAATCTGAAGTGATACACCGCGATAATATGATGAATATTTAAAATTTAGTTGTTTAAGTTTTTAATAAATAATTATCTATATTATTCATATTATCTATATTATTCATATTATCTATATTGTTTATATTACCT
>JBDLSY010000037.1:0-11754 GCA_039805985.1 Pseudomonadota bacterium
CTCCATGGAGAAGCTTTTTTTAAATACTGATTCTTTTCCATTGATGGTCTCATTTTGTAATATTGTCTCATTTTGTAATAGTAATAATCCATAGTAATAATCCATAGTGAAAATATTCATATACATTAAACCATTTATATTACTTCCGATACGTTTAACGGCAGTCATACTGTGTGTTATTCTTGGATTTTTGACGCAAATTTTTATCTTTTTTTGGATAAAGCCTTATTTAAAGCGTTTGATTATTGCATTATGGTCACGCTTGGTTTTGGCTGCTTTCGGAATAAAACTGGTTACAGATTTTTCTAAAACAAATTTGATTAAAAATGAAGCAATTAAAGCTAAAAAAATTAAAGCTGAAACGGCTTTGTATGTTAGTAACCACATATCATGGCTAGATATTTTAGTGATTCAATCAGTTGCACCCGTTGTATTTGTGGCAAAAAGTGAAATTAAATCTTGGCCTATTTTAGGGTGGTTAGTGACGATGGCAGATACTTGTTTTATTAATCGGAGTCGCCGTAGTACTTTGCTTAAAGTACACAGTACTTTAACGACGTACTTGCAAGCAGGACAAAGTATCTGCATTTTTCCTGAAGGCACAACAACCGATGGTCAGCAAATATTGCCGTTTCACGCCAGTTTATTTCAGGCGGCGATTGATGCGGGTGTTGTTATACAGCCTATTTATTTAAATTATTCGCACAGTGCGGCAGCTTATGTAGATAATATTTCGCTATTAGCCAGTGTACGTTCAGTTTTATTAGCACCAAAATTACAAATAACAGTAGTAAAGCTACCTGTGTTACCAACTATATTACAAACACGGCAATGTCTAGCGATTGAGGCTCACCAACAAGTAGTCGGTGAGTATGCTAAACATATAAATTATGTACCCGATTAATCATAATTTAATATAATTTAATTATTGACGTAATTAATTATTGACGCGAGGTATTATTAACAGCAGCTATAGCAACATTTAACGTAGAGTTTAATTCTGCTAAATGACTGACACTGGCTGATAAATCGCGTAAAACGCCATCTTTTATATCGTAAATCCAACCATGTACGGTTAATGATTGCCCTTTTGTCCAAGCATCTTGTATGGTACTGGTTTGTACAACGTGCCTAACTTGTTCAATGACATTCAGTTCACACAAAGCATTGGGCTGGTGTTTAGGCAAAATGCTGCCTAAATAGCTACCGTGTTCATCACGTACGTCTTGAATATGACGCAGCCAGTTATCCACTAAACTGCCTGTTCTAATGTTATTTAAAGCAGCATTAACGCCGCCACAACCATAATGACCACAGACAATAATATGCTTGACTTTTAGACTATTGACGGCAAATTCAATCACAGACAGGACATTTAAATCAGTATGTACCACCACATTGGCAATGTTACGGTGGACAAATATTTCACCCGGAGCAAGCCCTGTGATTTGATTGGCAGGGACTCTACTGTCTGAACAACCAATCCATAAAATTTCAGGTGTTTGCAAGTGTGATAAGCGGCTAAAAAAATTTGGATCTTCGCTTAACATTTTATTAACCCAATAGCGGTTATTTTGAAATAAATGCTCTAGCGGGTGAGATACATCTGTAATATCGTTCAAAGAGTTTGGTATTACATCGGGTGTTGTGTGGGTCATAATCTAAGGAAATAAAATAAGAAAATAAAAAATATTTTTCAGGTAAAATCAATATTTAAATACGATTTAATAACGTATTTTGAAACGTATTTTGAAACGTATTTTGAAAAGTATTTTGAAACGTATGTTAATAACGTATTTTACCCGCCTGCCGTTTAATTGTTTGAAAGCATCAGTATGAGCCTAAGCCTTGAATTAAATAATCTAGTATCCCAAGCACAAACAGCTTTTTTATCTGCGGCTACACCCGCCGATTTAGAAAATGCCAAAGCACAATTTTTAGGTAAAACAGGGGCTATCACTGAATTACTAAAAGGTTTAGCAAAATTAGATATTGAGACTAAAAAAAATCAAGGTGTAGGTATTAATTTAGCCAAACAGATGATTGAAAAAGCTTTAAATGATGCTAGAGAAGCACAGATAAATACGGCTTTAAATAGCCGTTTAAATGCGGAAGCGATTGATGTTACTTTACCTGGCCGAGGTTTAGGTATAGGTAATATTCACCCTGTGATGCGAATTTGGATGCGAATAGAAGAAATTTTTCGCAGTATGGGTTTTGATGTCGCTGATGGGCCTGAATTAGAAGACGACTGGCATAATTTTTCTGCCTTGAATAATCCTGAAAATCACCCCGCTAGAAGTATGCAAGATACGTTTTATATTGATGGGCATACAACCACTGTAGACGGAAAAATATCACCATTGTTGTTGCGTACCCATACCAGCCCAATTCAAGTGCGTTATGCTCGTGAGAAAGCCGCCGCTGGTATTACTGATATTCGGGTGATTGCACCGGGGCGTACTTATCGCGTTGATAGTGACGCTACGCATTCGCCGATGTTTCATCAAGTTGAAGGTTTATGGATAGGCGAACACGTCAGTTTTGCCGATTTAAAAGGGGTATATACCCATTTTTTAAAAGCATTGTTTGAAACCGATGACTTAGTTGTACGTTTTCGTCCTAGCTATTTTCCGTTTACTGAACCATCTGCCGAAGTAGATTTAATGTTTTACACTGGGCCACTAAAAGGCAAGTGGTTAGAAGTCAGTGGCAGCGGGCAAGTTCACCCCAATGTGATTAGGCACTTTGGCTTAGACCCAGAAAAAGTAATTGGTTTTGCATTTGGTAGCGGTATTGAGCGTTTAGCGATGTTACGCTATGGTATTAGTGATTTACGTTTGTTTTATGAAAATGACATGCGTTTTTTAAAGCAGTTTGCTTAAATGGGTTTACTGTGAAGTATTTTATTAGTTAGCTTTAAATACAAAAAAATAAAGAAAATATCAAACCAACTATCAACTATTAAAAAGATTATTTAGAATGAAGTATAAGTTCATTGATTTATTTGCAGGGATAGGCGGATTTAGGCAGGGGTTCGAAAATGCAGGGTTTCAATGTGTATTTACCTCAGAAATTAACCCAAACTGTCAACAGGTTTATGAGCAAAATTTTGGTGAAAAACCATTTGGCGATATTACAAAAATTAACCCAAATAATTTACCAAATTTTGATGTATTACTAGGTGGATTTCCTTGTCAGCCATTTAGTATATCTGGAAAGAAATTAGGCTTTGAAGATACTAGAGGAACGCTTTTTTTTGATATTTGTCAAATTATTGCTCATAAACAGCCTTCTATAGTTGTATTAGAAAATGTAAAACATTTAATTCATCATGATAAAAATAGAACATTTACTACTATTTTGAACGCTTTAGAAGATTTAAACTATAAGGTTAGCTATCAACTATTAAACGCTAAAGATTTCGGAGTACCGCAAAATAGAGAGCGTGTATTTGTCATTGCTACTAAAAAACAGCGTTTTGATTTTTCAAAAATAAAACAACTTCCTCCCGTATTTTTGAAAGATTTTTTAGATAAAAACTCTAATTTAGAACAGTTTGAGTTTCTTGATAAATCAGAATACACCTTAATTAAAGAACCTAAGAAACAAGATAGCGGTTTGATTTTTGTTGGATATAGAAATAAAAATATTTGGAAGACTGGCATTAGAGATAATACAGAACATTTATCAAGAGTTCATAGGCAACCAAATAGAATTTATTCTATTGAAGGTACTCATCCAACAATATCTTCGCAAGAAACATCAGGTAGGTTCTTTATATACATACCAAAATTAGATTCGGTAAGAAAGCTGACAGTGAGTGAGTGTTACAAAATCATGGGATTTAATGACGATTTTATTAAGCATCAAACTTTAGGTGAGCAATACAGGCAAATTGGTAACTCAGTTGCAGTACCAGTTATAACGGCTATTGCTGAAAGTATTAAAGAACAAGGCTTATTGAATTTACTCAATCAAAACAATAGTGAAGAAAATAGTAGTTGTTTATTTAAAGGAAAATATGTTAAATCACAAAGAACTATTGCTGAAAATTTACAAAAAAGCTTGTTCACAGAACAGTATTGATACTTTTAATATTAAAAATATTAATACAGAAATACAGTATTTTATCAAATTGATTGCTTTTAATGCTAATCAGCAAAAAAGCGTATTTACAGTATTAGCAACATTGATAACGCATAAAATACTTCATCAAAATCAAGATATTAGAAAGCATCAAGCTAATATGTTAGGTGGTTTTTCTGGTCGCTCAATAGATACTACTTATATTACGCCTACTTTTAAAGAAATTGGTTTACCATCTATGGCTGAAAGTGGTTGGTTAACGCGCTCACTGGAACAACCATATCCATATAATTTAGATTACAACGGAAAAATTAGTAATAAGTCTGTAAAAGAAGCATTTTTAAATATTTTAGATTTTGTTGAAAAAACCCCAGCATCATCTGAAAATATATTGCTTTTATTATTATTTTCAGCAGTTCAATTGAAAAACAGTTCTGTTGTAAAAATTGCTTCGTTAGAAAATCCAGAACATTTAACAATAAACAATATTATCAGCGCATTAAATGAACACTTTAGTACTAAATATCATATTCATGGTGGTTCTAAATTACCAGTTTTAGCTTTTTACGCAATATATCAAAGCTTGATTAATGAAGTTGATAGATATAAAAACTGTCTTTTAGCCGAAATTGGTAGCCATACAGCATCAGATAGAACTTCAAAAACATCAGGTGACATTGAAATATTTAAAGACACTCAATTGTTTGAATCAATTGAGATAAAGTTAGATAAACTAATTGACTCAACTATTGTAAGAGTTGCAATTGAAAAAATTCAACGATATAGCCCTACTAGATATTACATATTATCTCATATTGGAATAAAAAAATCGGACGAAAGTACAATAGATATACTAATAAATAACATAAAAAATCAACATGGATGTCAAATAATAGTGAATGGGCTTTTACCAACAATTAAATATTATTTGCGTTTAGTAGGTTCTTTAAATGATTTTGTTGTGAACTATAGTAATCTTATTGAAAAAGATGCAGAGTTGCAAAAAATTCATAAAGATAAGTGGAATAAATTAATAGAAAAATATCTAAATACTTAAATATTTATAGTTCTACTTTTTGCATTTTGCAATTAAATTTATTAAAAACATATACTAATTAGGAAATATATACCCATGTTACTCGTTGAATCTTGGTTACGCAGCTTTGTCAATCCACCTTTAAATACCGCTGAACTAGCACATGCACTGACCATGAGCGGGGCAGAGGTTGAGTCAATTCGCCCGATTGCCCCACCATTTACTGGGATTGTCGTAGCACATATTTTGAGTGCTGAAAAACACCCTAATGCTGACAAGCTAAAAATTTGTACCGTTGATATTGGTTTAGATGAGCCTTTGCAAATTGTTTGCGGTGCATCTAATGCTGAAGTCGGTATGAAAGCCCCCTTGGCCATGCTGGGGGCTGTATTGCCTGATGGCAGCACAATCAATAAAGGTAAATTACGGGGTATTGAAAGTTTTGGTATGTTGTGTTCGCAGCGTGAATTAGGTTTATCCAGTGAAAGTACTGGCTTATGGCGTTTACCCGATACCTTGATTGCTGGCGAAGACATTCGCGTAGCTATGAATTTAGATGATAACATTTTAGAAATTAAACTGACTCCCAACAAAGCCGATTGTTTAAGTGTATGGGGTATGGCACGTGAAACCGCAGCGATTACAGGGGCTGTTTTAAAGCCTAAAGTCCTAAATACGATTACGCCGACATTGCTATCCGATACAGTTCCTGTACAGATTGAAGCACCTGATTTATGTGGGCGTTTTACAGGGCGGGTCATTAAGGGTGTTAGCAATAATCCAACCACTCACCCAACGCCTGATTGGATAGTCTCCCGTTTAGAGCGGGCAGGGCAGCGTAGTATTAATCCTTTAGTAGATATTTCTAATTATGTGATGTTAGAATTAGGGCAGCCATCGCATATATTTGACTTGGCTAAATTAAGCAATAGTACAACAACAGGTTTAACCGTGCGTTGGGCTAAAGAAGGTGAGACACTGGCTTTACTTAATGGTCAAACTATTCATTTAAATTCTAAGATGGGCGTGATAGCCGATAGTCAAGGGCCGCAAGCTTTAGCGGGGATTATGGGCGGTGATGCAACGGCTGTCAATGAATCTACAACGGATATTTATTTAGAAGCAGCCTTTTGGAATCCTTTAGCCATTCAAGGCAAAGCACGTATATTGGGTTTCTCTAGTGATGCAGCACACCGTTTTGAACGGGGGGTAGACTTTGCAACAACAGGCGTATATTTAGACCATATTACCGATTTAATTTTAAGTATTTGTGGAGGCATATGTGGTACTGCCACTGATATTACGACTATATTACCCAGCCGAAATCCCCTTCAACTACGGGTAGCACGTTGCAATAAAGTATTAGGGGTAACCATTCAATCTAAGCAAATAGCAGATATATTTACACGTTTAGATTTTGATTTTACTTTGAATAACAGTACGACTAACATTGATGCCGTGTTTACAGTTAAGCCGCCTGCTTATCGCTTTGATTTAGAGATTGAAGAAGATTTAATTGAAGAAATTGCCCGTTTATATGGGTTTGAGCGTATCCCAACTCACTTACCCGTCGCGATACAAGTGATACAAGCCCAACCAGAAGGTGTTTATAGTTTGCATCATTTAAGAATAGCTTTGGCACAACGTGATTATATGGAGGCAATTAACTATAGCTTTGTTGATGCAGCTTGGGAACAAGATTTTGCGGCTAATATCACACCTATTACTGTACTTAATCCAATTGCTAGTACTATGAGTGTGATGCGTTCTAGTTTATTGGGTGGGCTTGTGGCTAATGTAAAGCACCATCTGTCGCACCGTATGAATCGGGTACGTATGTTTGAATTAGGTAAAGTATTTTTACGTAATGATGCGGTACAAGCCAGTTATACAACTGTAGCAGGTTATGAACAGCCGCAACGTTTATGTGCAGTCGCTTATGGTTCAATCAATCAAGCACAGTGGGCTAGTGCCAACCGAACAGTTGATTTTTATGATTTGAAAGCGGATTTAGATGCATTGTGTCCAGATTTGGTTTATCGTAAAACAACGCATATTGCCTTGCATCCTGGGCGTAGTGCTGAAGTGTGGCGTAACGATAAAATGATTGGTTACATTGGTGAGTTGCACCCAAAGCTGTGTCAAAAATATGCATTAATGTTGCCATTAATAGTGTTTGAAGTAGATGCACAAGTATTGTGTAGAAATACTGTTCCTGTTTATCAAGGTATTGCTAAAACACCTATTATTGAACGTGACTTAGCCGTAATTATTGATATTAATACACCTGCACAAGTACTGATTGATGCTATTCAACAGGCCACAGATACAGATGAATCACTAACATCTTTAATATCGGTTGCAGTGTTTGATCAATTTAAAGGCGGACACTTAGCGGTTGATAAAAAGTCACTTGGATTACGTTTACAGTTGCAAGATAAGTTGCTTACTTTAACTGATGCACAGGCAGATGCTGCTTTAAATTCAGCCTTAACTATTTTGAAAAATTGTTGTGGTGCAGTATTGCGTTAAATTATGAGTAAAGAAATATATGAGTATGAGCAACTGCTTTATAATAAAGTCTAATGCGTTTAACACACCTGATACATTAACCAAAGCAGACATTACACAGTTACTAATGAAATGTAATAACTTGCCTAAGCGTGAAGCTAGGCATTTAGTTAATTTATTTTTTGAAGAAATTTATATAGCTTTGTCTGCTGGGAATGACGTTAAATTAGCTGCTTTTGGTACTTTTAAAGTCCATCAAAGAAAACCCCATCTAGGTCGTAACATTAGTACGGGTGAATTAGTACCCATCGCAGCACGTAGAATGGTAAATTTTTTACCTAGTCAAAAATTAAAAGAAAAATTGTCTTTATGATTATATTTTTATGATTAAAAAATGATTACTATAAATAAAAATTTATTAAAAAAAACAATATAAATAGAAAAGTATAATAAGGCAATATAAATAAAAAAATATAAATAAAATAAAGTGAATAAATTTTACTACTTTGTCGGAACGGTGAGATTTGAACTCACGACCCCTTGCACCCCATGCAAGTGCGCTACCAAGCTGCGCTACGTCCCGTAATTTTGATTTTAGTCTTAAATTTGTACTATTGCAAATTAACTTAATCGTGATAATGTAAAAAAGTAAAAAGTATTTCAACATAAAGTATATAAATTATTATATAATAGTGAATATTGGAAGCGTGGCAGAGCGGTTGAATGCAGCAGTCTTGAAAACTGCCGAGGATGTGAGTCCTCCGTGAGTTCGAATCTCACCGCTTCCGCCAATAAATACCCCACCTAAATTAAAATCAGCGTATCTCTTAGTTAAAATAACGTTTAGGTGCTTTATAAAGCATACATCATAAGTTACTAATAGTACCATCACTTATTTTAATTAGATTTGCCTCTATTGCTATTCTAAATAACAAATTAACTAATTTAATTAACTTGATTTTCTATAGTACTGACAGTGTTGATAGTGGTGTAACAGATCTAATTTTGCCTATTTAACTTCGTTTAAAATAATTAAGTAACTTTAATTGTGCTAACTATTACTATATTAGAACTATATTAGATATATTCATTAGATATACTCTTTGAGAGACAAAGAAAAAGTGTAATTAAGTTCGCACCGCTATAATAGCCAACTACCTACAGTTAGCTAACTTATTATTAGCTTATAGCGTTTTCCATAAACGCTTTTCACTATAAATTAATCAATTTTTCAAACCGCGCTCAAGCGCACACACTTTTACGGTATGCACTTAAACGAACTCAAGTCATTACATTTATCGGCCTTACTAGATATGGCTAGTGAATTAGAAATAGATAACGCTAATCGTATGCGTAAACATGATTTAATGTTTGCCATCATGAAAAAACGGGCTAAGTCGGGAGAACCCGTGTTTGGTGATGGTACGCTGGAAGTATTGCCTGATGGTTTTGGTTTTCTGCGTTCGCCAGATACCTCTTATTTGGCTAGTCCAGATGATATTTATATTAGCCCAGCTCAAGTACGTCGTTTTAACTTACACACTGGTGATAGTATCGAAGGTGAAGTACGTATCCCGAAAGAAGGTGAACGCTATTTTGCCTTGGTTAAAGTAGATTCAGTAAACGGTGCTCCACCCGAACAGATGAAGCACAAAGTAATGTTTGAAAATCTAACTCCTTTACACCCAACCCGTCCCATGTTGATGGAGCGTAAAATAAAAGCGGAAGAAAATATTACTGGCCGTATGCTGGATATTATTGCACCGATTGGTTTTGGTCAGCGTGGTTTACTGGTTGCCAGTCCAAAATCGGGTAAAACAGTTATGCTGCAACACATTGCACAGTGTATTGCAACTAATCACCCTGATGTAACTTTGATTGTATTGTTAATTGATGAACGTCCCGAAGAGGTCACTGAAATGACTCGTACAGTACGGGGTGAAGTCGTTGCTTCTACGTTTGATGAACCTGCTGCACGCCATGTTCAAGTGGCTGAAATGGTCATTGAAAAAGCAAAACGTTTAGTTGAAATGAAAAAAGATGTCGTGATTTTATTAGACAGTATTACACGTTTAGCCCGTGCTTATAACAGTGTTATGCCAAATTCTGGAAAAATAGGCACTGGTGGTATTGATACCGCAGCTTTACACCGCCCCAAGCGTTTTTTTGGTGCAGCACGTAACTTAGAGGAAGGCGGTAGTTTAACTATTATTGCTTCGGCTTTAACTGAAACGGGCAGTCGAATGGACGACGTTATTTATGAAGAGTTTAAAGGTACAGGCAATATGGAAGTACATTTAGAACGCCGTTTAGCAGAAAAGCGTGTTTATCCTGCGATGAATGTGAATAAATCAGGCACACGTCGCGAAGAGTTGCTGTTAGCAAAAGAACAACTTGCCAAGATATGGGTACTGCGTAAACTAATGTTTGAGATGGATGATATAGCCGCAATGGAGTTTATGTTAGATAAAATGAAGCAGACAAAAAATAATGCTGAATTTTTTGATTTAATGAAAAAATAAGCCCTTTTTAGGAAAAATATTTAAAATCAATAGTGTAGATTAAATAATTGGTGTAACATATTTTTAATACCTATTGCACTATATTTTTAGCTTTATTATTTATATTTATTTTTTATACATTTTTTAGAAAGCCTGTCGTATGAACCAACTTGCTAATATTATTGAAACATCATGGGAACACCGTGCAACACTTAATGCTGCGAATGCCAGTATCGAGTTAAGAGATGCCGTTAATCACGTTATTAATCAACTGGATAATGGCAGCTTGCGTGTTGCCGAAAAATTAAACGGTGTATGGGCAGTACACCAGTGGATTAAAAAAGCTGTACTTTTATCATTTAGATTAAATGACAATGTTATTCAAAACAGTGGTGATTTGCAATTTTTTGACAAAGTACCCACTAAATTTTCAGGCATGACACAAGAACAGCTGCGAGCAGGTGGCTACCGTGTAGTGCCACCAGCTGTTGCCCGTCGTGGTAGTTTTATTGGGAAAAATGTAGTACTAATGCCTAGTTATGTCAATATCGGTGCTTATGTTGATGAGGGTTCAATGGTAGACACCTGGGCAACGGTAGGCAGTTGTGCGCAAATCGGTAAAAATGTTCACTTATCAGGAGGGGTTGGTATTGGTGGTGTGTTAGAACCCTTACAAGCTAACCCAACTATTATTGAGGACAATTGTTTTATCGGGGCAAGGTCTGAAGTGGTTGAAGGGGTCATCGTAGAAGAAAATTCTGTCATTAGTATGGGCGTATATATCAGCCAAAGTACTAAAATTTATGATAGAGCCACTAAAACGATTACTTATGGTCGGATTCCATCAGGCAGTGTAGTTGTGAGCGGTAACTTACCCAGTGCCGATGGCACACACAGCTTGTATTGTGCAGTGATTGTTAAGCGTGTTGATGCACAAACGCGTGCTAAAACAGCCATTAATGATTTATTGCGTGGTGATTAATTTTTAAAATTATTTTTAGAATTGTTTTTAGAATTGTTTTTATAAGTTATTTTTTAAATGCACTATAGACTAACTTAGTATCACTCTTAATCGTTTTGTTTAATCGTTTTGTTTCAGTTTTTTGATTTTTAGGAGACCACTATGCTAATGGAACAATTATTTGAGTTAATGGCTGAAAAAAAAGCATCTGACTTATTATTGTCAGCAGGCTCGCCTATTACCATTAAAATTCAAGGCACGTTATTAGTAGTAAATCAAAATAAAACATTAAGCAGTAATGATATTATCAATCTTATTACGCCTATGCTTAGCGAAGATGCATTGAAACAACTCATGATTGAGAGTGATTTAAATATAGGTGTTAAGCGTCCTAATATTGGTAATTTTCGTCTATCAGCCTTTAAGCAAAAAGGCAATATATCAGCTGTATTTCGTTACATTCCCAATACACCACCTAGTTTAGAACAATTAAAAATGCCTAGTTTTGTTGGTAATTTAATTGATGAGCCGCGTGGTTTGATTTTAATTTGTGGTTCAACAGGCAGTGGTAAATCAACGACTATTGCTTCAATGCTACAAAAACGTAACAATAGCCGTATGGGGCATATTTTAACGATAGAAGATCCGATTGAATT
>JBDLSY010000038.1:0-3282 GCA_039805985.1 Pseudomonadota bacterium
AAATGAAGATGATGAAATAGAAACCGAAGACAACGACACCATAACAGGCGAAGACTTGATAACCGATTTAATTAAGTCAAGAAAGTTGTTACCAAACGCCAGTTACTTTGCTTTTACAGCAACACCCAAAAACAAAACCTTAGAATTATTTGGTGTTCCTTTCGAAGAGACGCAAAGCATTGCGTCTCCACAAACAAAGTTCAGAGCATTTCATTTATATTCAATGAAACAAGCCATTGAAGAAGGTTTTATAATGGATGTTTTGCTGAATTATACAACTTATCAAAGCTATTACTCGTTACTCAAAAAAATTGAGGACGACCCTGAATACGACAAACTAAAAGCACAAAAAAAGTTAAAGGCTTATGTAGAAAGCCACGAACACGCCATAAAGAAAAAAGCAATTTTAATTATTCAGCATTTTATGGAAAACGTAGTTCGTAAAAAACGAATGGGCGGTTTTGCAAAAGCAATGTTGGTAACCAGTAGCAGAGCAAACGCAGTAAAATATAAAGAAGCTTTTGACGAATATTTACACCAAATAAATAGTCCTTACAAAGCTATTGTTGCATTTTCAGGCGAAATAGACGGACAAACAGAAGCCAATTTAAATGGCTTTTCAAGCAACTCAATTCCTACGGAATTTGAGAAAAACGAATATCGTTTTTTATTGGTTGCTAATAAATTTCAGACTGGATTTGACCAACCGCTTTTGCATACCATGTATGTAGATAAAAAACTGGGTGGTGTAAATGCTGTTCAAACTTTATCACGACTAAACAGAAGCCACCCATTAAAGAAAGATACATTTGTTTTAGACTTTGCAAATACAGCCGAAGAAATAGAAATGGCTTTTAAACCTTACTTTGAAAGCACTATTTTAGGCGAAGCGACAGACCCCAATAAATTGTTTGATTTACAAGATGCTTTGGACAATTTCCAAGTATATACAAGAGAACAAGTAATTGAATTTTCGGATAAGATTTTAGCAAATGTTCCAGTTGACCAACTTCATGCAATGCTTGATAGTTCAACCGTCATTTTTAGAAATGATTTAGCCGAAGAGCAACAAACAGATTTTAGAGCAAAGGCTAAAACCTATGTTCGTTTATATATTTTCCTTTCTCAAATTGTACCGTTTGAAAATCCATATTTAGAAAGGCTTTACATTTTCTTAAACCATTTGCAAAACAAATTAGGGGGCGACACGCCATTTGATTTAGCGCAAGGCATTTTGGACAATATAGACATGGACAGTTACCGTTTGCAATTGGAGGCCACGACTAACATTACAATGGAACAAGGCGAAGATTTAAAGCCCATTCCAACAGATATGAGAGGCGGAACAAATGAAGCCGAAATTGATAGACTTTCAAATATTCTGCAAACTTTTAATGACAGATATAAGGGGCAATTTACAGATTTTGATAAAGTGAGACCAATGCTTGAAAACTTGGCAAATAATATTTCTAAAAATAAGCAAATTTCAGAGGCTTACGAACATACTCCTTCAACAGCTAAAATTACTTTAGAAAATATTTTAGGAAATGAAATTGTAAGCTATAGCAATGGAAACTTAGAGTTGATGAAGTTATACTATGACAACAAAGAATTTAAAGGTGATTTATCCGCAATGATGTTTGGAATGGTAAAGGAAATATTTAACAAAAAATTAAGCCAAGAACGGTAAATTAAGCGATACACTCTATATTTTTTCTATACAGTGTATGTAACCTAATAATATCTATTATTATTAATATAAAATCAAGCTGATAAAACTAAGCTGATAAATCAAATATCAAGGCTTCAGCTGTATTGGCTTGCGTTAAGGTGAGCCGCGTTTCATGACTGATTAATGCAGCATCACCCGCATTTAAAATGTGCGTGTCATTAACGGTTAAATTACCTGAAATTAAAAAAACATAATATTTTCTGGCGGGGTTTAGGTTCAATTGAGTTGATTCTGCTTGGTCTAATAAAGTCGTATATATTTGAGCATCAGCATTCAGTTTAATACTGCCATATTCGCCTGTAGACGAAGCGACTAATAATAACTTGCCTTGTTTGTCGGTATTTAAAAAATGAGTTTGTTCATAACTGGGCGTTAATCCCAGTTGATTGGGTTTTAGCCAAATTTGTAATAAATGGGTTTCGCTGGTTGGGTGGCTGTGTTCACTGTGTGTAATGCCCGTGCCTGCGGTCATGCGTTGCACTTCGCCTGCGGTAATGGTGGCGTGGTTGCCCATGCTGTCTTTATGAAATAAATGCCCAGATAAAACATAAGTCACAATTTCCATATTTTGATGCGGGTGTGTGCCAAAACCACCGCCAGCTTGAATAAAATCTTCGTTAATGACACGCAAGTTACCAAAATGAGTGTGGTTTGGGTCATAGTAATTGGCGAAGCTAAAACTATGAAAACTTTTAAGCCAGCCATGGTCGGCATAGCCACGTGTGTTGGAAGGTCTAAGCGTTATCATAAAATAATCCTAAAACAATTAAACAATTAAACAATTAAACAAAGTCGATGGGTATCTGTCTATTTTACCGAGTAACTGACAGCATAACAGCATAATTTTTACAGTTGTAATTAAATGGCATTAAAATGTCTTAATGAAACCTTTACGCACCATTACTGATTTTTTAAACGCTTATGACGAGCAACATTTATTGCCTGAAGATGTCAATGACTATACGGCACGGGCTTTGTCGGCTGCAAAACTACCTGTTGCTGCACATTGTTTTATACACTTAAATGAAAATGCCCCCCACCAAGCCGAGCGGGCAGCGGCTTTGGGGTCGCCTTTAGGCGGTATCGCCATTCATATTAAAGATAATTTTGATGTGGCGGGACAAGTGACTACAGCGGGTAGCACAGTTTTGCAAGGACATCCGCCCGCAACTCAAGATGCAACTGTTGTCTCACGCTTAAAATCGGCAGGTGCGGTTATATTAGGCCGTAGCAATATGAGTGAGTTTGCTTATAACGCAACAGGCACTAATTCAAATTATGGTTCACCCAGTTGTGCAGCCGACCCTTTGGTTAAACGTATTTCAGGTGGCAGTACCAGCGGCGGGGCAGTTGCCGTTGCCCTCAATATCGGTTGGGCGAGTATTGGTACAGATACCGGCGGTTCAGTGCGTATTCCAGCGGCTTTAAACGGCGTAGTAGGCTGGAAACCGACGGCAAGCCGTATGCCTTTGCAAGGCTGTTATCCTTTGTCGTCTAGCTTAGACAGTGTCGGTTTAATCACTAGAAGTGTAGCTGATACGATTTTAATT
>JBDLSY010000039.1:0-3761 GCA_039805985.1 Pseudomonadota bacterium
CCACCAATGGCTAATACCTCACCCCGTAGAGTAATTTCACCCGTCATTGCCACATCAGCTCGTACAGGAATGCCTGTCAAAGCTGATACCATAGCTGTTGTCATAGCAATACCTGCTGAAGGACCATCTTTAGGGGTTGCACCTTCAGGGGCATGAATATGTAAATCTTTCTTCTCAAACGCATCATCAGCGATACCCAGTAAATTAGCCCGCGAGCGAACTACACTACGCGCAGCGTCAACGCTTTCTTTCATCACATTGCCTAATGACCCTGTACGAACAATTAAACCTTTGCCTGGCATGCTAATTGCTTCAATGGTTAACAACTCTCCACCCACTTCAGTCCAAGCTAAACCTGCTACCTGACCTACCTGATTATTTTTTTCTGCTAAACCATAACTGTATTTTTTGACACCTAAATAAGTTTCTACATCAGCAGCCGAAACGGTTGTGCATAACAACACAGTATCAATATTGGTATTAATGGGTAATTTTTTAGGTTTTTTAGACACTGCCTCCGCTTTTAAACTGATAGTAGCTGTATTTTTTGTATTTAAAACAGCTCGCTTAACTACTTTACGACAGATTTTACCTAGTTCACGTTCTAAAGAACGCACCCCCGCTTCACGGGTGTAATGACGTAAAATCTCACGCACAGCAGATTCATCTAACTGTAACTCACTAGGTAACAGACCATTTAATTGCAATTGTTTAGGTAACAGGTGGTTTAAAGCAATATCGGTTTTCTCATCTTCGGTATAGCCCGACAAACGAATAATTTCCATACGGTCTAATAATGCAGGCGGAATATTAAGCGAATTACTGGTTGCAACAAACATTACATCTGATAAGTCAAAATCAACTTCAATATAATGGTCTTGAAAAGTATGATTTTGTTCTGGATCTAAGACCTCAAGCAAAGCACTCGCTGGATCTCCTCGCCAATCTGCTCCCATTTTGTCAATTTCATCTAATAAAAATAAAGGGTTTTTAACTTTTGCTTTGGTTAAGTTTTGTAAAATTTTGCCCGGCAAAGCCCCCACATACGTGCGTCTATGTCCACGAATTTCTGACTCATCACGCACACCGCCTAAAGCCATACGAACATACTCACGGCCTGTCGCCTTAGCAATACTCTGGCCTAAAGAGGTTTTACCTACACCTGGTGGACCAACCAAACATAAAATGGGCGACTTAACTTTATCAACCCGCTGCTGTACAGCCAAATACTCAACAATACGGTCTTTTACTTTTTCTAAACCATTGTGATCGGCATCTAAAATAGCTTGGGCACTATTTAAATCTAAATTTAACTTAGATTTTTCTTTCCAAGGCAATTGCACCATCACCTCTAAGTAATTACGACTAACCGTTGATTCTGATGACATAGGATGCATCATTTTCAATTTTTTCAATTCAGCCTTAGCTTTGTCTAAAGCTTCTTTGGGCATGTGTGCCGCTTTTATTTTTTTATCTAACTCGTCTAACAACGCACCATCATCTTCTTCGCCTAACTCTTTTTGAATCGCTTTAATTTGCTCATTTAAATAATGATCACGCTGATTTTTCTCAACTTGGCGTTTTACTCGACTCAAAATACGTTTTTCGGCCTGCTGAATATCTAATTCGCCTTCAAGCAGGGTCAATGCATACTCATAACGCGATACCAAGTTAGTCATTGACAACATCTTTTGCTTCATGTCCACTGACACGTTTAAATGTGATACCACAGTATCTACAAAGCGTTCGGTGTCTTGCATATTGCTCAAACTAGCGACCACTTCATTTGGAAGTTTTTTATGCTGTTTAACATATTGTTCAAAAGAGTTTAGTACTGTACGACGCAATACTTCTAAACTTTGATCCGACAAGGATTCGGTATTTAATACTTTAGTATCACACACCAAAATATCTATTTTTTCTGTTATTCGGCTGATATTGACACGCAACAAACCTTCAACCAACACTTTAACCGTGCCATCAGGCAATTTTAACATTTGTAATATTTTAGCAAGACAGGCAGTTCTATGAATTTCAGACACGGCTGGCTCATCTACTTTAGAGTTTTTTTGTGCCGCTAATACGACATAATTACCATTTTTCATGGCGTACTCTATACCTAAAATACTACGTTTTCGTCCAACAAATAAAGGTAAAACAGTCTGTGGAAACACAACTACATCACGTAGCGGTAGTAGTGGAATACTTTTACTAGGAACAGTATTAGGTGTTATGGCTAGTGGTTTAGCTTTATTGGCTTTGCTTTTTTTATCGGCAGGCGGTTTAGAATTATCGTTCATATAAAAACCCAATTAATTTATAAATTTATTAAATATTAATGCTTAGTATTGTGCTTAGTATTGTGCTTAGTATGTTTAACTTAAATTTGGACTTAGCATTGTAAAGTATGGGAATTACATAAAAACACACCTATTTGAGATTTACATCCAAAAACGTGTTGATAAAGTACGATTCACCAATTGAGCCATTAAGGTATGCGTATAAGGCGAGGGATGAAAGCCATCTGCAAATGACATTTTTCGCCATTTACTGGCTTGCGGTGATTGATCTAAAGCCAAAGCAGTGCATGTTGAAAAGTTATAGACTGGCAAACCAACAGTATCTATACCTGTAATCGGACAAGCCGTATCTATGACTCCAGTGATAGAACTAATCGGATTAGACAATCCATACGCTGCTGGGGCAGTTAACTGGCGGTCTAAGCCTGCAAAAAAATCTACGATAATCACTCTTTTATCTGCTTTAAAGCGATTATTCAATGTTTGATTAAAGCTACCAATCCAATAGCGTGCTAAAGATTCCGCACCTGCTGCACCTTTTATACCAGCTGATGAAGCAGCAATATTTTTTAAAACCAGTTTAAATCGTGGCGTACTCGTAATCGCTGGTACATTCATAATAGCTACTTTACTCGCACCTTTAGCTAATAGTTTATTGTTAATATCGTCAGCTATTTTATTAGCCAACGCCGTCATATACAACACACCTAATTGTTGTGCGCCACTTAAACTATTGGTTGTTGTAGCAGGCTGTATAATCATTGATTGCACAGTATCAGGCATTAATAAAGTACCTAACAATGCCACATACTGTGCTTTTTGAAGGGTTGTACCCGTCTCAAAAGCAAGGTAAGTTCCCAAAATATCGGCAGCGTCATTACCGCCACCATCAATTAAAATTAACTCATTAGCAGGAAAGTTGCCTTGTACGCTTAAAGCAGCTGTGTCCATTTGATAAGCAATAGAAGCTGGACTCTTTAAACCTGAGAAAGCTGGGTTAGTATTACTTAAATTATTAATACGCGCACCGCTGACCGCAAAACTTTTACAAGCTGTGTCCGTAGAAATACTGACGTTAAGCGGATTAATTTTATAGAAGTTACATACGCCTGTAACGCTTAACTGTTTAGCGACTAATTCAGTCCAAATGGGTGTCGGTGAACCGTCCGTACCAGCATTATTAACCGTTGCTTTTAAGCTAAATACACCACTGTCCGCTAAACTATCACCAAATACACGAACTGATTGAATACCTGCTGGATTTTTACTGGTATTTCCACCACAGGCAGCTAACGTTAAAATGCTGACTGTCATTGCCAGTGTGCTCATTCTTTTTTTATATTGATTTTTTATCATTTTATACTCCATAGACTGGCTAATAATCTTAAAAAAACATAGACAAAATTGCAACACAATGGCTATAACTTATACTTTTTTATTTTTTATTTTTTATTTTTTATT
>JBDLSY010000040.1:0-19357 GCA_039805985.1 Pseudomonadota bacterium
GGCTAATATGGCTTGCCGCATGTGCAAAGGCACATCTTTTATTTTAACAAATGTACGGCGTTCCTCACCAAACTCCGCTAGTAAAGTATTGTCGGCAGAATAGACTCTAAGCGGTATTTTAGGACGATAGTCTGTGACAACGTCCATGCTGGGAAGTTTAGGATAAATTAATACCATAGTTAAAACTAACACCAATAAACCCAAAATACCACAAAAAAATCCACCAAAAAATAAGCGAAATAACCATTTGCTCAAAAAAGATTGGATTTTTTTCGGTTTAGCAGCTACAGGGGGTTTAGGCGTTGGTACAGGTGTTGGTACAGGCGTTGGAACAGGTACAACTATTTTTTTCTTTTTTAAAAACATACAATTAGGCGTAATATCAGATATGATAATTAAATCAAACAATTAAATCAAACAATTAAATACCTAGGCAGTTTATACAGCAACAACACAATAATAACTACCAAGCTAAAAAAATTAAACCACAATAATAACAATAAAACAATAAAGCAATAAAACAATAAAGCAATAAAAATCAAGAAAATGTTTGCTTAATTAAACATTCCATTAAGGCTTTTTGTACGTGCATACGGTTTTCAGCTTCGTCCCATACGACTGATTGCTCACCATCAATCACTTGAGCGGTGACTTCTTCACCACGGTGAGCAGGCAAACAGTGCATAAATAAAGCCGTTGGTTTTGCCAAGGCCATCATCGTACTATCCACACACCAATTAGCAAAAGCCTGTTTACGGACTGTATTTTCAGATTCAAAGCCCATACTAGTCCATACATCGGTAGTCACTAAATCAACAGCGCGACACGCATCATGTGGATTAGAAAAAGTTTTGTAGCAATCAGGCGATACTGACGCAGCTAATTTTGAATCAATTCCATAACCACTAGGTGTTGAAATATGCAAAGTAAATCCTAGTATATGTGCGGCTTGCAACCAAGTATTTGCCATATTATTGCCATCGCCAACCCAAGCAACTGTTTTGCCAGCAATACTGCCTCGTAACTCGGTAAATGTAAAAATATCAGCCAAAATTTGACAAGGGTGAAATTCATTGGTTAAACCGTTAATGACTGGAACACGGCTATATGCTGCAAATAAATCTATTTTAGCCTGTTCGTGGGTGCGAATCATCACCAAATCAACCATACGGCTAATCACACGCGCACTGTCTTCAATTGGCTCTGCACGGCCCAACTGACTGTCGCCTGTGGTTAAATGTACAACACTACCGCCTAACTGATACATACCTGCTTCAAAACTAACACGGGTACGCGTTGATGCTTTTTCAAAAAGCATGGCTAAAGTACGGTCAAGTAAAGGTTGGTAACGCTCATAACGCTTAAATTTAGCCTTAATATCAGCAGTTAAAATAAATAGATACGCTATTTCAACAGCATTTAAATCGGTAAACTGTAAATAATGACGCAATGGCTTAGTCATTGAGGGGCTAACTAATGTATTCATATTACACCTTGTGCCGATTTTTTTCTAAAAATGCATGGACTAAATCTGAAAGAATGGCGACTATTTCGTCAGCTTGCTCACCCGTTAAAATCAACGGCGGCAATAAGCGAATCACACGATCTGCCGTGACATTAAACAACAAACCTTTGGCTAAGCCTGCTTTGACAATATCCGCACAAGGCTGCTCTAGTACTACACCTATCATTAAACCATGCGCACGAATTTCAGCGACACCTAAATGGATACCTATTTTTCCTAATAAGGCCTGCTCTAAACCTTTTTTGATGCGTTCACCCATGATGATGGCATTGGTCACTAAACTTTCATCTTCCATAATCTGAATAACTTCTAAAGCGGCTCGCATCGCTAAAGGATTGCCTCCAAAAGTAGTACCATGATTGCCAGCCGCAAATACATTGGCAGCTTTACCACGGGCTACCACTGCTCCAATTGGAATACCGCCGCCTAAACCTTTAGCAAGCGGCATGACATCAGGCACAATACCCGCCCATTGATGGGCAAACCATTTTCCTGTACGGCCAATGCCACATTGCACTTCATCAATCATCAATAACCAACCTTGTTCATCACATAGCGTCCGCAATTGTTTTAAATAATTAACTTGTGCCGCGACAATACCGCCTTCGCCTTGAACAGCTTCAATAAACACTGCACAAATATTAGGGTTACTGTGTACTTTTGCCTGTAAAGCAGCGATATCGTTCATTGGAACACGTACAAAACCCTCCATTAGCGGTGCAAAGCCTTTTTGGACTTTTTCATTGCCTGTAGCAGACAAAGTCGCCAAACTGCGACCATGAAAAGCTTTTTCAAACACTATAATTTCAGGCAGCCTGTTTTCTTTGCCTTCAGATTGAAATTTATCATTGCCATACTTTCGTGCAATTTTAATGGCGGCTTCGTTTGCCTCTAAACCCGAATTACAAAAAAATACGTTGTCCATACCTGACAAAGCACAGAGCTTTGCGGCTAATTTTTCTTGTAAAGGTGAACCATACAAATTTGAAGTATGAATAATTGTATTAATTTGTTCGGTTAATGCTGCAGTAAAACGTGGGTGTCTATGCCCTAAAGTGTTAACTGCAATACCCGATAAAGCGTCTAAAAAACATCTGCCTTGAATATCCCATACGTAAGCACCTTCACCGTGCGACAAAGCTATCGGATAGCGTCCATAAGTCGGCATTACATGCGGTTCAGGATATATATTAAATTCGGAATGGTTAAAAGTATTCATAAAAATATTCATAAAAGTATTTATAAGTACGAACTAAAAATAGTTATGAAAATAACTATAGACCTACAAAGCTATAAAACTATAAACTTATAAACTTATAAAAATAGCTGGCTGCTCGCTTACAGCTTACTCACTGCTTATATTATATTAACTATACGAAATACATTAGGCTGACCCACCGACAGTTAAACCTTCCATACGTACAGTAGGTTGCCCAACACCCACAGGGACACTTTGTCCCTCTTTACCACACACACCCACGCCTTCATCAAACGCCAAATCATTACCAATGTGCGTAATATATTTTAGCGCTTCAGGCCCATTACCAATTAAAGTAGCCCCCTTAACAGGGTAAGTTACACGGCCATTTTCAATCATCCACGCTTCAGTACAGCTAAATACAAATTTACCACTGGCAGTATCCACTTGCCCCCCTCCAAAGTTAGGGCAGTAAATACCGTATTTAACACTCTCAATAATGGCTTGTTTGTCTAAGCTACCACCCAACATATAGGTATTAGTCATACGCGGCATAGGTAAATGAGCATAGCTTTCACGCCGTGCATTACCAGTTACTGATTGCCCCATGAGTCTAGCATTGAGACGGTCTTGTAGACACCCCACTAATTTCCCGTCTTCAATTAAAACAGTGCGTTGACTAGGATTGCCTTCATCATCAATATTGAGTGAACCACGCCTACGGCTTAAAGTCCCATCATCAACGACGGTTACCCCTTTAGCAGCTACACGCTTACCAAACTTTCCTGCAAAGGCACTAGACCCTTTACGAATGTGGTCGGCTTCTAGCCCATGCCCTATCGCTTCATGCAACATAATACCTGGCCAACCATTGCCTAAAACAACCGACATTGTGCCAGCTGGAGCAGGTTTAGCTTGTAAATTAGTTAAAGCACCTTGCACGGCTTGTTGTGCCAAACGTTTAAGTAAGCCATCATCTAATTCGTCCATACCGAACCGACCACCACCACCTGCATAACCTTCTTCGCGTCTGCCGTCTTGTTCCACAATCACTTGTACACCGACACGCACCATTGGACGAATATCAGCAGCGGTATGACCATCTAAACGCATCACTAATACAGTAGCATAACTGCCGCCTAGACTAGCCGATACTTTTTTAACACGTGGGTCAATTGCACGGGCAAATTGTTCTAGCTTTTCAAGTAAAGCTATTTTTTGTGGTGAGTTAAGCCGCCCGATAGGATTGTCTGTACTATATAAGCGTTGTTCTGCTGGCGTAGCTATGACTAATTTTTTAGTTACTTTGTTTACAACTACATGGGTATCTTGTAGTTGCATACTTTTAGCCACACCTTGTAATGCCTTTAAGGAAATGTCATCTGAATACGCAAATGTTGATTTTTCGCCGATAACTACACGTAAACCAACGCCATAGTCAATTGAAAAACTACCTGATTTAACTTTCCCTTCTTCTAAAGCCCAGCCTTCAGATATTTTTTGTTCAAAATACAAGTCGCCGTCATCAGCACGGCTACCACAGGCCAGTGCCAGCACTTTATTTGCTTGAATCAGCGTTAATTCACTATTGGCTAATAAAGTAGCTTGTACTTGATTGACGATGCAATCAGGCTGTTTAAAATTAGCTGATGGTAACGCTAAAGTTGAGTGTGGTTGAGAAATCATTGTTTATTTTAACGCAGTGCCTAAATGAGTGCTTAAATACTATTTAATATATATTTTATATATTTTATATATTTTATATATATTAAATATTTTATATATATTAAATATATTTTTTAAAATCAACGTGTTGCCCCAATGGCTTGTGCAGCTGCTTGCCGTTGATTTAAAACGGCAGAATCTTCATGGGCAGTATTCCAACCTTGCAAATGACGATTAACTAAACGTTCTAAAGCATCAAGCCATAAAGTGCTATTGTTTAAAGCAGGAATATAAAAGTAAGTTTTACCCCCTGCCCCTAAAAAAGCTTCTTTGGCTTCTATTGCAATTTCTTCTAAGGTTTCTAAACAATCAGAAGTAAATCCAGGACAAAATACATCTACGCGTGAATGGGTTTTTGCCATCTCAATTAATGTAGGTTCAGTGTACGGCTGTAGCCAAGCTGCCCGACCAAAACGAGACTGAAAAGTGACTTTAACTTCATCGACACCTAAGCCTAAAGCTTCTCTTAACAAACGGGCTGTTTTATGGCATTCACAATGATAAGGGTCGCCTAAATTTAAATTCCGTTGTGGTAAACCATGAAAAGTTAAGACTAACATTTTCTTAGTATTATGTGGCCAAGGGTGTGCCTCCCAATGTGCGTGAACTTGTGCTACTAAAGCAGTAATGTAAGCTGCATCATCATGGTAATGTTTAATTAAACGCAATTCAGGGGGGTTACGTAGTTTTTGTATGCAACGTGATACGCTGTCCCAAATACTCGCTGTAGTCGTTGCACTGTATTGCGGATACAGTGGCACTACTAATAATTGGTCTACCCCTTGTTGCCTGACTAAATCATCAAATACTGCGGTTAAAGCAGGTTTACCATAACTCATTGCATGGGTAACAATCATACTGGGGTGATACTGTTGCATACGTATCGCTAAAGCTTGGGTTTGTGCTGCAGTATGAACGGCTAGAGGTGATCCTTCTTCACTCCAAATAGTGGCATATTTTTTTGCACTTTTGGCAGGCCGTACGCGTAAAATAATGCCATGCAAAATCATCATCCAAGCCATACGCGGGATTTCTACTACGCGTGGATCGCTTAAAAACTGTGCTAAATAGGTACGTACTGCCGCAGTGGTTGGGGCTTGTGGTGTTCCAAGATTAACCAATAAAACAGCCGTTTTTCTGGGTGAAGCATGAGAATAATTTGGGGTATTTAAAAAAGTCATAGTTTAAAATGTATTGATTTGTATTAATTTGTATTGATTTGTATTGATTTGTAGTGTGAAGAGTTATTAAGATTATTAAGATTGTTGAGGTTATAAAATTATTAAAGCTATTGCGGTTATTGAGATTAATATTTTTGGCATTACTCGTTAAAAGTAGTTAGCATATTCTTTATCTAAAATAAGCGTTGTTTTTGCTAATAATTTTTTAAAGGTTACACCTTAACCATACCAAAGTAGCAATGCCTTATTTTTTACAAGGCTGTATCGCCTGATTCACCAGTACGAATGCGTACTACTTGTTCTAAGTGAGTCACAAATATTTTGCCGTCACCGATTTTACCAGTGCGTGCCGCTTGTTGAATAGCATCAATTACATTGTCTACCATACCATCAGATACAGCAGCTTCAATGCGTACTTTAGGTAAAAAATCGACTACATATTCTGCACCACGGTATAGTTCTGTATGGCCTTTTTGACGACCAAATCCTTTAACTTCAGTCACGGTCAGTCCATTGACACCTAAGCTAGATAAAGCCTCGCGAACTTCGTCTAATTTAAATGGTTTAACAATAGCAGTAATTAATTTCATGTATTTTAAAATTTAATAAAGTAATCAATAAAAATAAATGTGTAGGTAATAAATAAATAGGTGTAAATAAATAGGTGCAAATAAGTATGTAAATAAATGTGTAAGTATATAAATATAAAATACGCAACTGTGTGTAACTATATTCTTGTGAGTATATTTTATAAATATTTATATAAATATTTTTACACAGATTGATTGATTTAATAAAATAAAGTGAATTGTGTGTTTTTTAAAATACTAATTTAATTAAAAATTCACTACTAATAGTAAAAACTTGATTATTTGTTACAAAAAATAGATTAAATACGCTATTCTATTGGATTAATTTTAGTTGCAAATTGTGTATTACTTCTTTGTATTATTACAAATAATTAGATTTAAAATAAAACTGCAACAATTTTAATCATTGATTTTAACTTTACATTTACCTTTTTGGAGCTGTTATGAATTTATTTAAATTGAGTGCACTTACTATGGCTGTAGCTTCCTTAGCTGCCTGTCAATCCGTATCTAACATTGGTCAATCTGTTGGTCAAACCGCAGGTGGTATTGGTCAATCTGTTGGTCAAACTGCAGGTGGTATTGGTCAGTCTGTTGGTCAAAGTACTCAAAATATGGGTCAAACAACCCAAAGTATGGGTCAAATGTCACAAGGAACAAACCAAGTAGAGCAACAAATGTCTACTTCAACTGTTTATACAGCACCTGCTGTACAGACTTATGCTGCTTCAACTGGTTTACGTACCACGACAATGGAAGCAACAGCAGGCGCTGATTATCCACCTGCACGTGTTGGTGAATGTTATGCCCGCGTTGTAACGCCAGCAGTTACAGAAACACGTAATGAACAAATATTAGTCCGTGCAGCATCTAGCGCTGAAAGTATCGTGCCTGCTGTATACGGCCCTGGTGAAGAAAAAGTATTGGTTCGTGGTGAAAGCCGTATGCTAGAAGTTGTCCCTGCTACCTTTGACACAATCACTGAACGCGTGCTAACTAAACCCGCAGGTACGCAACTAACAACAATACCTGCTACTTTCAAAGCAGTCTCAACCCGTCGTATAGTCAAGCCAGCTGCTACCGTATGGAAGCGTTCATCTGAACTGACTATTGCTGAACGTGCTATGCAAAATATTGACCCAAATGCGGGTGATGTATTGTGTTTAATTGAAATTCCTGCACAGTACGAAGACGTAATGACCCAAGTTGTTGATAAGCCTGCATCAACACAAACTATTGAAGTTCCGGCGGAGTACACGACTGTTACTAAAACTGTTCAAAAAACACCGCCAACTACCCGTGAAGTCGCTATTCCTGCTGAATACCGCATGGTTGCCACTAGTAAATTGATTACGCCAGCACGCTCTGTAAAAACAGATGTACCCGCTGAATACCGTACAGTAAACAATGTAGTCGTTGTCTCTCCTACAAGAAGTGAATGGCGTCAAATTGTTTGTGAAACCAATGCAACACCAGCACGTTTAGGTCAAATTCAAGCTGCTTTGACTAGAGCTGGTTTTGCAACAGGCCGTGTTGATGGAGTCATTGATTCAGCGACTTTAGCAGCGGTTCGTGGCTATCAAAAAGCCAATGGCTTACCTGTTGATGCTGACCGTTACATTAACGTAGCGACTGTAAAAGCTTTAGGCGTATCTGAAAGATAATAATTCATTAATTTAATTTATTAATTTAATTTATTAATTTAAGCTCGTTAAGTTAATTGAGTTAATTGAGTTAATATAAACTGTGTGCGGGTTAAAATAATTATCCACACCAAACTGTCTAAAAAAAGCGTCTGTGCAATGTGCAGACGCTTTTTTTATATGTAAAATCTGTAATTGTTTTAAATGTTGCTTATATTGCTTATATTGCTTATATTGCTTATATTGCTTACGTTGCTTACTAATTTACTTTATTTTATCTGAGACACTACTTTTATTGCTTTACTGTCTTGCATCACTTTATAAAAAAATAAAATTTACTTTATAAAAAATTTATGTCCCTAGCTTGCGTCCAATCTTGTGCCTTAGATGGCTTAAATGCTCCGACTATTACCGTAGAAGCCCATATGGCTAACGGCTTACCTAGCTTTACTTTGGTGGGTTTAGCCGATGTAGAAGTACGTGAATCACGCGAACGGGTACGGGCTGCCTTACACATGTGTAATTTTGAATGGCCAGCACGCCGTATTACAGTCAATCTTGCACCTGCTGATATTCCCAAAGAAAGTGGTCGGTTTGATTTGCCCATTGCACTGGCAATTTTAGCAGCCAGTGGTCAAATCCCCAGTGAAGCCCTAAATGAGTATATTTTTGCAGGTGAGCTATCATTAACAGGCGAGTTACGTGATATTCGTGGTGCTTTAGCAATGGTCGCGGGTGCAACTCAAATGGGCAACACCAAACCATTTATACTGCCTTATAACAGTGCAAATGAGGCAAGCCGCGTCAGTAGTGCCGTGGTTTATGGGGCATTGAGTTTGCCACAAGTGGTACAGTTTTTGTGCAAAAAAAAAATCATTGAGCGAACCCATGCAAACACAAGTACGGTCGTACCTAATTATCCTGATTTAGCCGATGTCAAAGGGCAAAGTCAAGCTAAACGGGCTTTAGAAGTTGCGGCGGCTGGTGGACATGGCTTACTGTTAATTGGCCCACCAGGTACGGGCAAAAGTATGTTAGCACAACGGTTTATTGGTTTATTGCCTGCAATGACTGATTCTGAAGCTATCGCCAGTGCGGCCGTGTTGTCGTTAGCAGGACAGTTTAATCCAGATTTATTTGGGCAACGTGTATTTCGTGCGCCACACCATACCGCCAGTGGCGTTGCTTTAGTCGGTGGCGGCAGTATTCCGCGTCCCGGTGAAGTATCTTTGGCACACCACGGTGTTTTATTTTTAGATGAATTACCTGAATTTGAGCGCGGTGTATTAGAAGTTTTACGCGAGCCATTAGAAATAGGAAAAATTACTATTTCGCGTGCAGCACGGCGGGCTGATTTTCCCGCTAGGTTTCAATTAATTGCTGCTATGAACCCGTGTCCTTGCGGTTATTTAGGGCATACTGTACGTCAATGTCGTTGTACACCTGAACAGGTTTCACGCTATCAAGGAAAAATTTCTGGACCATTATTAGACCGAATCGACATTCACATGGCGGTACCTGCCTTGGCAGAAGGCGAATTACTTAACCCTACAGGACAAATAATACAACGAGGTGAAGCCAGTAGTGAAGTATCTAAACGAGTAGTCATCGCTAGAAGTATTGCTTATGAACGACAAGGTTGTGTCAATGCGGCTTTAGAGGGTAGCCTGTTAGATGAACACGGTGTACTAGATGATGCTGCCAGAAATTTGTTACAAGCGGCGATGACTAAACTGGGATTTTCTGCCCGTGCTGCCCACCGTATTATACGGCTGTCACGCACTTTGGCTGATTTAGCACAAAGACCCGCGATACGTGCTAGTGATGTTGCCGAGGCGATTCAGTATCGCCGTGGGCTTAGAACGAGTTAGGGATAGGGCGAAACACAGAGGTATTTTGATAAAAATCAATCAATGTATTGTCTGTACACCATCTCGGAATACCTAATACAGGCAGCGGTAAAAAAGACCGCGTAAACATTTTTTGATTAACATAAGCTGCACTTAGATGCTTTGCAAGCAAACAATCCACTGCATTTAAATTAGAAATCTCATCAATATGTTGATAGGGCAGCAACCATGTATGAGCGGTAATCGCTAAATAGGGATGTTGCAATTTTTGCAGTAAAGCGTGTCCAAATAAGTAAGGTTTTAGCGTGTAATGCCATTCATTGCGGCGGTGGTACAGTAAATCTGCCCATTGTCTATTGGCTAACTGCTGCGGTGTAAAGTCATTGGCGGGATAGGCTAAAATCAACGCATTTTCATCAAATAGTGTCAATGCATCTCGCACCGCACTGCGGTTTCCTTGTACACCATGTGTTTTAATGTCGTTGGCTTGTAATTCATTCAGTACGGCTTTACTGTGTGGGTAATGAACCCACATTAATGCGTTACATGCATCGTGTAATGCCCCTGAACTGCCCGCTAATGTCCGTGTAGGAATTTGATTAGTATCATAAATAAACTGTTCATAAGCTATATTTAGTGGTAAATTAGCGTGAGGCACACACACTTTTTTATTAAGCACCGTATTAAGCAATGTAATTGCATTGTTACCATTAGCTACTGTCTCTAAAACTGCTGCACACAAATCAGTCTGAAAGTTTTGTAACCAAGGTTGTAATAATATATTCATACATTAGATTTTTTCAAAAAATACTTTATTAATCTTTATTAATCTTTATTAATACTGATACTTTATTGATACTGATACTTTATTGATACTGATACTTTATTGATACTTTATTAAAATTAATGGCATTGCTACTATAGCTAAGATGTAAACTTTTAAAAAATCTTGCAAAAATAACACTTATCTTAAGTACTACTTTAACATTACCCACACTCAATATGAATACACTCAACATATCAAAAACCTTAGTACTTGATACGCCTATTGATGCCCATGTTCATTTACGTGATGGCATAATTTTAGCAGGAACAGCCAACGCAACCGCTAGGCAGTTTGGTGCAGCCATTATTATGCCTAATCTAAAGCCGCCCATTACCACTGTCGCACAAGCATTGCTATACCATGATGCCATTATGGCGGTATTGCCTCAAAATTTTGATAGACCATTTAAACCTTATTTATGTTTATATTTAACTGAAAAAACGACTGCCGATGAAGTACAGCGTGTAGCAGATAACTTTACTAATACAGGCCAAGTAATTGGTTTCAAATTGTATCCTGCGGGTGCAACCACGAACTCTGATGCAGGCGTGCGTGATTTATTAGCCCATTGCGATGCGGCTTTAAACGCTATGCAACGCCTAAGTGTGCCTTTATTAGTCCATGGTGAAGTTACTGACCCTAGTGTAGATTTGTTTGATCGAGAAGCCGTATTTATTGACCGTGTTATGTTGCCATTGCGTGCTGCCTATCCTGCACTTAAAGTAATATTTGAACATATTACGACTTTGCAAGCAGCACACTATGTTAGGGACGCCCCAAGCCATGAACCGATTGCTGCCAGCATTACGCCACAACATTTACTCTATAACCGCAATGCTCTATTTACAGGCGGGTTACGCCCACATTATTACTGCTTGCCTGTATTAAAGCGTGAAGCCCATCGTTTAGAGTTGCTTAAAGCAGCCACATCAGCCAATCCACGGTTTTTTTTAGGCACAGATACCGCCCCACACGCCAAACACCTTAAAGAAAGTGCTTGCGGGTGTGCAGGGTGTTACAGCAGTTTTCACGCTTTAGAGTTATATGCGACTGCTTTTGAGTCAGTCGGTGCGTTAAGCCAACTCAATGCTTTTGCCAGTCAGCACGCGAGTGATTTTTATGGTATTCCTAAACCAACAGGTACAGTCATACTTCAACGGCAAAACTGGACCATTCCTGACACAGTAGAGGTTGCAGGCACAGCGATTGTGCCGCTGGCTGCAGGGGATACTTTGGCTTGGAAAATGCTTTAGTTTTTAATACGCTTTTTTAAAATTCTATTTATATGAAGAAAACTTTGAGCTTTAAAAGTGTCTTATTGTATAAACAATGCTTAGAATCAGGATTTTTAAGATTAAAGGATAAAACAAAATTTAAAAATCTTTAAAATCTTTAGATTCTGAAAATCTTGCTTCAGACTTTTAGTTTTAAGGCTTAAAAAACATAATTTTTATTTTTAATAGTTTTGAAAGAAGTTTTAAATGCCACAACTAATGCTTACTGGATTAATATTAATATGAATATTACACGCTTAACATTAAATAATTATCGCTGTTTTAAGCAGTTAAATATTGATTTTCACCCACAATTAACGGTTTTAGTAGCGAATAACGGCGGCGGTAAAACGTCTATTCTTGATGCGGTGGCAGTGGCGTTTGGTGAGTATCTTGATATGTTTGATGAAGCTCTTACCCCTAAAGATATTGCTAATAAAAATGATATTCGCCCATCTTCTATTGACCATAATATAAGTGCTGATATTGTTAGTTTTATTAAAATTAATGAGTGTTGGGGCATTGTAGAAAGACCATTGTCTATACAAGATACAGGGGTTTACTATGATGGTTATGAGTACGAAAAACTTTTAAAACAAATTATTAATACTAAACATTCAGAACGTGATGCTTTATTAGCACAACTGTATAAAGTTGAAACGTATTTAGGTACTGATAAAGAAGTGATTTTGCCTGTGATGGCGTATTACCGTACAAACCGTTTATGGAAAAAGATTGACGTAAACAATGAATTACTTGATGTGACAGCTTCGCGTACAACGGGCTATAAAGATTGCTTTACTAATGATGGGCAATACACTCTATTAACCGAGTGGTTTAAATACTGGACGCAAGCCTCTTTTGCGTCTTATAGAGCAGCCAGTAGACGCGGTGAGCCTAGTCAGCGTACTGAATTTGATGATTATTTAGACAATATTCGTAACGCTTTAACTACTTGCTTAGAAGCTACGGGTTGGTATGAAATAGACTTTGATTTTATTAAAAATACGATTATTGCCACCCATAAAGACCACGGCACTTTAGCCGTAAGTCAGCTTAGTGATGGCATACGCACAATGATTGGTTTAGTCGCCGATATTGCTTTTCGTGCGACGAAACTCAACGGGCATTTAGGCACGGAAGCCGTGCTTAAAACCAATGGTATTGTACTTATTGATGAAATAGATATGCACTTGCACCCCGAATGGCAACAAACAGTATTACAAGGATTTACTAAAGCCTTCCCGTTGATACAGTTTATTGTTACAACACACAGCCCACAAGTATTAAGTACGGTGAGAAAGGAAAACATTCGTGTGATTGAAGCGATAGGCGAGATAGATGATGGTATTTATAAAGCGAATATGCCTGAATTTAGCCCGTTAGCACACAGGTCTAATGATGCACTGGCACGTATTATGGGTGTATCACCTGCGCCACCTTGGGAATTAACAGAAGCGCGGCAACAATTTGAATGGTACGTGCGTAATAATCAAGAAGATACTGATGAAGCACGAGAAACTCTTCAAAAACTTAATGAAGCAGGTTATAAATTTATTGACAGTGATTTATCAAGTTGGCGGTTTATTGCAAACCGTAAAAAACTCAAGGGAGTTTAAATATGGTTGAATTAGAATATGGCGAAACTCCAAAGTTACTGGTTCAATTTAATCAACAAAACCCTAATCCGACTATTGATATGTTTAATCATATTGATTTTAAAGCTACTAAACATTCCGTTAAAGCAAGTTTAAATGCACTTCAAGGCGGTTTATGCGTCTATTGCGAACGAAACCTAAAGCCTGATGAAGGGCAACTTGAACATATAAAACCCAAGAGTAAACATTCTGATTTATGTTTTGAATATACCAATTACGCACACAGTTGCTGCAACAATAAAACCTGCGGCAACAAAAAAAAGAGTGGTTTATTACCGATTGAACCCACTAAAAAAGAGTGCAATGCAGAATGGCAGATTGACTCAAATGATGGAAAGATAATAGTTATGCTTATTCCAGAACTGACTAAAAAACGGAAGCATGAGATTATGCAAACTTACGATATGCTTGGTCTTAATAATGCTGAATTATCTGAAGAACGTTTTAAATTAGTTGAAATTATTAAGAATATTTGTGAAGAATATCCTGATGAAGATCCAAAAGAACTATTACAAGAATATCTTAAAGAATTGCCATTCCGTTATATTTTTAAAAATTATTTTGATTGACTTAATGAACCCACTTAATTTATTTAATACAGTACCACTTCTATAAATATAAAAAATTGGATTTTCTAAATAATGACTAAAACTAAACAATGACTAAACAATTATTTTTAATCATTGTTTAATAAACCCATTTTACAAATGGCTATAAGAGTAGTTTTTAATAGACTAAAAGCTATCTAAGCGGCTAGGCGTCCAACCGACTGGCTCTGTATATGGTTTCCATTGATAACTAGAATCTTCTTTTGTATTAGACCAGAACAGCTTGCCAGAATTACGCCAAGGGTCTAATACGATACCTTGATCAAATTTAGCACCTTTAGCCGTAGCAACTAAAGTGCTGTGCTCACGCCATTCACTGCCTTGGTTAGCAATGCCCCAGTGCCAGTCAAAGCTATTTAAATTCAAACCACGCATTCTTTGTCGCATTGCATAAGCCCAATCAATACATAAACCATATTCGCGTTTACCCGAATTACGTAAATAATTATTAACCAAAGGTGGTGAGCTTACATTCCATACATTTGCTAAATACATAGGGTACAAATGTGCCTCGCGGGCTAACATAGCTGCATCAGCGGCAGTAATTTTTGGATCTAGTGCTTTTAGTGCTTTGGTTAATTTAGTGATACTGACACGTGTTGCTGCATCTAAAGTGACTGCTTCAGTAAGCCCATAACCTGATGTTTTAACACCTTCATAGCGTACAGGTGTCCCACAAGCCGTTAATACAACTATTGAACACAAAAGAGTTAATTTTTTAAAGAACTTAAAGGACTTAGATAATTTAGGATAGAGCATTTTTAAAATAATTTTAGAAAGTTAATAATCAAATAATCAAATAATCAAATAATCAAGTAATTAAACAATTAAATAATCAAATAATCAAGTAATCAAGTAATCAAGTAATCAAGTAATTAAATAGTATTAAGCGTAATACTATTTTGGTTTAAATACCATACTGCTGACGGTATGCAGACATTGCCGCACAGTACTGAATTAAATCAATATTGTCTGTATTGATTAACAAGTCCATTAAGTTATCTAAATTAGCAATGGCATAAACAGGAATACCATAACGGTCTTGTACAGCCTGTACTGCACTATGGCTGCCAATATCAATAGCATTACCACTGCGCTCCATACGGTCTAACGCAATTAATACAGCAACAGGTGTTGCACCTGCCGCTTTAATTAAAGCGACACTTTCAGTAACCGATGTTCCTGCTGAAATCACATCATCAATGATAACAACACGGCCTTTTAAAGGGGCACCCACCGTTGTACCGCCTTCGCCGTGTAATTTAGCTTCTTTACGGTTATAAGTATAGGGAATATTTTTACCTTGAGCAGCTAATACACAAGCCACACCTGCTACTAAGGTAATTCCTTTATAGGCTGGGCCAAATAGCATATCGTAATTCAAACCATTTGATTGTGCTAAGTTCAGAGTTTCAGCATAAAAATTTGACAGTTGCCATAAACTCATACCGTCATTAAACAAGCCTGCATTAAAAAAATAAGGTGATTGACGGCCTGCTTTAGTAGTAAATTGACCAAATTTTAAAACGTTGGTGTCTAAGGCAAATTGTAAAAAATTGATTGGAATATTGGTTGGAATATTAATGGAGTCAGATGGTTTCATAAAAGTTAAAAATAATATTATAGATAGTCCAGTAAATTTAAAAAAATAAAATTAAAATTAAAAATAAAATTTTAAGAGAATTTAAAATAAAATCAATAAACCTAAGACTTTTTTCCTACTAAACAGACCCAGCCATCTTGTGAACGCCACACGGCAATACTTGGAATAAATTCACGGTAAACAGCTAAAACGTCGTCCGCTTGCCGTTCTAATACACCTGACAAAACAATAGTTCCAGTTGCTGCAACAGCTTGACATAAAATAGGAGCAAGCATCTTTAAAGGATTAGTCAAAATATTGGCAATCACTACGTCATAGTGTGCAAGTGTTACATTAGGCAAATACCATGTACTATTCACACAATTATTTTGCAGTGCATTGGCAATACTTGACTGTACAGCTTGCGCATCAATATCAATACCTAGCACACAACGAGCACCTAATTTTTCAGCAGCGATGCCTAAAATACCGCTACCACAGCCATAATCTAAAACGCTGGCTTGTTGTAAATACGTTTTATGCGTATCTAACCATTGCAAGCAAATATGAGTAGTCGGGTGCGAACCCGTACCAAAAGCCAAACCAGGGTCAAGTTCTAAACGCAAAGCTTGTGCGGGTACTTGCGTATTTAAAGTATGGCTGACTTTATGCCATGATGGCACAATCCATAAATAAGGACTAATTTCAATAGGCGGAAACTGGCTCTGTGTCAAACGTACCCAATCTAACTGCGGTACTAAACGCATTGCATAATCAGGTAAAACATCATTGTATAAATCAGTTGCTTGTTTTAATAGGTTGGGTAGATCTTTTAAATCAGCGATACTAGCGATAATTGTATTTAAAGCCCACGCAGGAATGATGGGTTCTAAACCCGGTTCACCAAACAGGGGTTGTTCTTGTTCAGTTAAAGCATTTGCATCTTCTACAACAACAGACACTGCACCAGCCCACAACAAGGCATCGGATAATTCTTCAGCACGGTCTTGGTGTATTTCAAATACCAATTCATGTAACTCGGTAATTTGAGTAGGGTGTAAGTCATTCATAGTGTCAGTCATTTGATATACATTTAAACATTTAAACATTTATATATTTAAACATTTATATATTTATATATTTATATATTTATATATTTATATATTTATATATTTATATATTTATATATTAAACATTTATATTTATATTTATATATTTGTATATTTGTAAATTATAAAGATTGGGTAAAAATTAAGTAAGGATTATTTTTTAGCCAATTTCTTTTCAAGATAATGAATGTCTGTGCCGCCTGCTATGAAATAACTATCGTCTAATAAAGTTTGATGCAAAGGAATATTGGTAGAGATACCATCAATCACCGTTTCGCTTAAGGCAATACGCATACGTGCTATGGCTTGTTCACGGGTATCACCATAACTTAATAATTTAGCAACCATACTGTCATAATGTGGCGGTACAGTGTAACCCGTAAAAATGTGACTATCTACACGTATTCCAGGGCCACCAGGAGCGTGCCAAGTGGTTATTTTTCCTGGGCTTGGCGTAAATTTAAAGGGGTCTTCAGCATTAATACGGCATTCAATGGCATGCCCTTTAATTTGAACATCACGCTGACGAATGGTTAGCTTTTCACCAAAAGCAATTTTAATTTGTTGTTGTACGATATCTATGCCTGTTACTAATTCGGTGACTGGGTGTTCTACTTGAACACGGGTATTCATTTCAATAAAGAAAAATTCACCATTTTCATATAAAAACTCAAACGTACCTGCACCACGATAGCCCATTTTTCGGCACGCATCAGCACACCGTTCACCAATGCGTTCAATTAGTTTACGAGGAATACCTGGTGCAGGGGCTTCTTCTAGTACTTTTTGGTTACGACGTTGCATAGAGCAATCACGTTCACTTAACCAAATAGCATTTTTATAGGTATCAGCTAAAATTTGAATTTCAATATGACGTGGATTTTCAAGGTACTTTTCCATATAAACAGTACCGTTATTAAAAAAAGCTGCCGCTTCCGTTTTAGTTAAACTAATTGAGTTAAGCAAAGCCGCTTCAGTATGTACCACACGCATACCACGGCCTCCGCCGCCGCCTGCTGCTTTAATGATAACGGGATAGCCTATTTTCTTTGCAACACGCATTAACTCTTTAGGATCATCACCTAACGCACCTTCAGAACCAGGTACTGTGGGGATACCCGCTTTAATCATCGCTTGTTTAGCGGATACTTTATCACCCATCAAGCGAATATTATCGCCTTTAGGGCCAATAAATACAAAGCCACTTTGTTCAACACGGTCGGCAAAATCAGCATTTTCACTTAAAAAACCATATCCTGGATGAATAGCTTGTGCATCGGTGACTTCTGCTGCGGCAATAATACGCGGAATATTTAGATAACTGTCTTTAGACGAAGCCGGCCCAATGCAAACGGATTCATCGGCTAAAGAAACATACTTAGCTTCACGGTCAGCTTCAGAATGTACGACTACGGTTTTAATGCCCATTTCTCGGCAAGCGCGTTGAATTCGTAAGGCAATTTCGCCGCGATTAGCGATAAGAATTTTTTGAAACATGTCAATCTCGCTCTGAATCTTATTGTAATAAAGTAAAACTTATAGGGTAAATACTTAAGTATTTTTTAAAAAAGGTTTTAATTAAAGTTTTTAATTAAGGTTTTAAGCGACTCTAAATAAAGCTTGACCAAACTCTACAGGCATACCGTTTTTAACCAATATTTCAACGATAGTGCCTTCAATACCGGCTTCAATTTCATTGAGCAGCTTCATGGCTTCAATAATACAAACAGTTTGATTGGCTTTAACTTCAGTACCAACACTGACAAAATCAGCTTTATCAGGACCCGACGCGGCATAAAAAGTCCCCACCATAGGCGACTTAATTATTTTTTCTTCAGTAACCGTTGGTTTAACAGTATTTGTAGCCGCTGTATTCAAATCTGTTATTACTGATTCTGAACTTAAAGAATGCGCAGACATTTGTTGCGGTGCTGGCGTACCTAGCATCACAGTATGATTTTGCGTAGCGTTATAGCCTTTTACAATTTTTATTTTTTCTTCACCTTCAGTCACTTCAAGTTCGGTAATATTTGATTCAGCGACCAAATCAATGAGCATTTTTAGTTTATGTAAATCCATATTTATTCCTATAAATGACTTTAGTTTATACGCGTACGCAATGATTAATACGCTATTGAGTTTAGCATTTTAAAACAAAACGAGATTTTTACGGTATCTGAAGCTTTTTTAACCATTTTAAAACCTCTGTAGCACTTATTTTGCCCATTTTTTGCCCAACTACCTGTCCATTTTTATCAAATAATACAGTAAATGGCAATACTCCACTTTGATTACCCAGTGCTTTAATAAAATCAATGGGAGCTGAATTAGCCTCTAATAAAGGAAAGGATATTGATGTTTTACTGGCAAATTGAGCAATATTTTTTGGTTCATCAACACCGACTGCAATAAATTTGATTGTAGTTGTATTATTTAAGCCGTAAACATTGTCTTTATTTTGTATTTGCTTAAATAAAATTGATAATTCGGGTAACTCTTCCACGCAAGGCGGACACCAAGGTGCCCAAATATTAATTAATAAAGGAACACCGTGTAATTGTTTAGTTTGATAGACTCTACCATCAGGA
>JBDLSY010000041.1:0-6072 GCA_039805985.1 Pseudomonadota bacterium
GTAACTGTGCCTAAACGCTAGTTTTTTGTATTGTGTATGTATTTAAAACATACAGTCTGAATCAGGATTCTTTAAGATTTAAGGATAAAACAGGATTTAAAAAATCTTTAAAATCCTTAAACTCTGAAAATCTTGATTCTAAGCATTATTTATGGTGTTAAATATTTTTAAAATCACTTTAAAAATTGTCTAAAAGTTAGGCTGATTCTAGCGTCTTTAATTCTTAATTGTTTTGAAATTTGATGAAGCCAATAACTTTGCGTTTCACCATACATGGCTAATAATGAACCATGTTCTAAGTCAATTGACACCGTTTTTTTAGTGTTTTTATGCCGTAAATCAAAGCGGCGAGTCGCACCTAAACTCAAAGAAGCGATATAGCTGTTTTTGCCTAAACCTTTTTCATCATCATGATGCCAAGCCATACCTTCACTGCCGTTGTGGTATAAATTTAATAAAACTGAATTGTAACAAACACCTAATTTTTCCTCAACCCAGTGTTTAATGTGTAAAAGTAATGCTGACCAAGGCAAGGCATGGTGATTGATACGGCTATAGTTGTAATTAAAGCCTGTATCGCCATACCATGCCACTTTACGGCGGGTAATAATGTGTTTACCAAACATAATCGCTTGATCGTGTTGCCATGGCGTTTCATATAACAACTGTTGAAAATAAGCATCGGCAACCTCTGGCTGTAAAACCATACCATAGTACTCAACAATCCCCTGATAAGGTAAGCAATTAATCGCTTGATTATTCAAAGCGTTATTAGAAAAATCAAAAGAAAGATTCAAAGTAAGCCTGTTAAAATTGGTATTATTTTTATACGTTATATTTTTGTTATATTTTTGTTATATTTTATTTTTTATCAAAGAAAGTACATTATGTCTGATACGCCATACTCTAACCCTTCAAACAGTATTCAACCTAATAAAGTGATTGATGAAGCGATTACACAGGCTAATCAGTATGGTTTATATCACTCAAAACATGAACACGATGCGTGTGGTGTAGGGTTTATTGCTAATTTAAAGGGTATCAAATCACACAGTATCGTACAGCAAGGTTTACAAATTTTAATTAACCTTGACCACCGTGGTGCAGTCGGTGCAGACCCATTAATGGGCGATGGTGCAGGCATTTTATTACAAATCCCCGATGCTTTTTTTCGTGCTGAATGGGCTAAATTGTCTATTGAATTACCACCCGTAGGTGAATATGGTGTGGGTATGGTTTTTTTACCTAAAGAACATGCCAGCCGATTAGCCTGTGAACAAGCTTTAGAGCGTGCAGTGCGGTCTGAAGAGCAACATGTATTGGGATGGCGTACTGTTCCTGTTGATTCATCAATGCCAATGTCACAAACCGTACGCGATAAAGAACCCATTATTCGGCAAATATTTATTGGACGCGGCACTGATATTATGGTGACCGATGCGCTAGAACGCAAATTATATGTCATTCGTAAAATGGCAAGCCACGCGATTCAAGCACTGGGCTTAGCACACGGACGAGAGTATTTTGTTCCTTCTATGAGTGCGCGTACGATTGTTTATAAAGGTTTACTATTATGTAAGCAAGTCGGGCAGTACTACCATGACTTGCGTGATGAACGTGTAACCTCTGCACTGGCTTTAGTACACCAACGTTTTTCTACTAATACATTTCCAGAGTGGCCTTTGGCACACCCTTATCGTTTAATTGCACATAATGGCGAAATTAACACCGTCAAAGGCAATTACAACTGGCTACGCGCCCGTGAAGGCGTTATGCAGTCAGCCGTATTAGGCGATGATTTACATAAGTTATACCCTATTGTTTATGCAGGTCAAAGCGATACGGCTACGTTTGATAATTGTTTAGAATTATTAGTGATGGGCGGGTACTCTATTGAACACGCTATGATGATGATGATTCCTGAAGCATGGGAACAACATACTTTAATAGACGACTCACGCCGTGCGTTTTACGAATACCATGCCGCGATGATGGAGCCTTGGGACGGACCATCAGCCATTGTGTTTACTGATGGCAGAAAAATTGGGGCAACGTTAGACCGTAATGGTTTACGCCCTGCTCGCTATTTCGTCACTGATGATGATATGGTTATTTTGGCATCTGAAGCTGGTGTACTGCCTATATCTGACTATCATATTAAACAAAAATGGCGTTTACAACCTGGCAAAATGTTTTTAATTGATTTGGAGCAAGGAAGAATTATTCAAGACGATGAGCTAAAAACACAATTGTCTAATAATAAGCCCTATAAACAATGGATTAAAGCGATTCGAATTAAATTATCCGAATTAAATATGGCGACTGTTTCTGCAAGTGTTTCTAATACTCACTTACACGAAAATATTAATAAAATTAATACTATAAATACTATAAGCAATATAAGCAATATAAGCAATATAAACAATATAAATAATATAAATAATACCGTTAATACAATCAGTTTGATTACACAACAAAAAGTATTTGGTATGACACAAGAAGACATTAAGTTTTTGTTAATGCCTATGTTAAATACTGCCGAAGAAGCTATGGGTAGTATGGGCAATGATAGCCCTTTAGCGGTATTGTCCTCAAAGAATAAACCGTTTTATCATTATTTTAAACAACTATTTGCCCAAGTTACCAACCCACCCATAGACCCCATTCGGGAGGCTATAGTCATGAGTTTAGTGAGCTATATTGGCCCACGGCCTAATTTATTGGATATTTATAATGTAAACCCGCCCTTGCGTTTAGAAGTATTACAACCCATTTTAAATACTTATGATATGACAAAATTAGTTCATATTGAATATTTAACTGCGGGTCAATTTAAAAGCCATATTTTAGATATTACTTATCCGATTGTATGGGGCAAAGCAGGTATTGAAGCCCATTTAGCCAGTTTATGTGCCCATGCAGTAGATGCGGTTAAACGCGGTAATAATATACTCATCATTAGCGACCGTGCTGTCAATAACCAACAAGTTGCTATTCCTGCTTTATTAGCGACTTCAGCCATTCACCAACATTTAGTCGATGCTGGCTTACGTACTAGCACTGGACTGGTGGTAGAAACAGGGTCAGCTCGTGAAGTACATCACTTTGCATTATTAGCAGGCTACGGTGCAGAAGCGATTCACCCATTTTTAACACTGAATACTATTTCTGATTTAACACAATCACCTAACCTATTATTAAGCAATATAAACAATACAAATAATACAAATAATATAGCTATCAATAATATTGATAATACCGAACAAGCACTAAATAATTATATAAAAGCAATTGGTAAAGGCTTATACAAAGTGATGTCTAAAATGGGTATCTCAACTTATAGGTCTTATTGTGGCGGACAAATTTTTGAAGCGATTGGTTTACATAGCAATTTGGTTAAAAAATACTTTCAAGGTACTACCAGTCAAATTGGTGGTTTAACTATTTTTGATATTGCTGAAGAAGCCTTACGCGTACACAATGATGCTTTTAATGACGATTCAGTATCAAACCATACCCTTGATATGGGCGGTGAATATGCTTGGCGAGTGGGCGGCGAAGAGCATTTATGGACGCCCGATAGTATTGCTAAACTGCAACAGTCTACTAAAGCGAATAACTATCAAACTTATCAGGAGTATGCCAAGCATATTAATGACCAAAGCCGTAGACACATGACTTTACGCGGTTTATTTGAATTTAAATTTGACCAATGTACGCCTATACCACTAGACACCGTAGAATCAGCCCAAGAAATTGTTAAACGCTTTGCTACAGGTGCAATGTCATTAGGTTCAATCTCTACCGAAGCACACACGACTTTAGCTGTAGCTATGAACCGTTTAGGTGGCAAAAGCAATACCGGTGAAGGCGGCGAAGACCCATTGCGTTATAGAACGGAAATGCGTACGGGTTCAAGCAATATTCAAGCCGGCGATACCGTTGCCAGCGTTATTGGTAAAGACCGCGTTGCGGCTGATATTGTTTTACAAGCGGGTGATAATTTACGTAGCCGTATTAAACAAGTCGCTTCTGCACGTTTTGGTGTCAATGCAGAGTATTTAAACAGTGCAGACCAAATTCAAATCAAAATGGCACAAGGTGCAAAACCAGGTGAAGGCGGGCAATTACCGGGTAGTAAAGTCACCGATTACATTGGTTCATTACGCTTTAGTGTACCGGGCGTGGGCTTAATTTCACCGCCGCCTCACCATGATATTTATTCTATTGAAGATTTAGCACAACTTGTTCATGATTTAAAAAACATTAATCCACGGGCAGATATTTCAGTCAAGTTAGTTTCAGAAGTCGGTGTGGGAACAGTGGCTGCGGGTGTTGCTAAAGCCAAAGCAGACCATTTAGTCATCGCAGGGCATGACGGCGGCACAGGTGCATCGCCGTTATCATCTGTAAAACATTGTGGCACACCGTGGGAATTAGGTTTAGCAGAAACGCAACAAACTTTAGTATTAAATGGTTTACGTAGCCGCATTACTGTACAAGCTGATGGGCAAATGAAAACGGGACGTGATGTCGCTATTGCCGCTTTGTTAGGTGCAGAAGAAATCGGTTTTGCAACTGCTCCTTTGGTGGTACAAGGCTGTATTATGATGCGTAAGTGTCATTTAAATACGTGTCCTGTGGGTATTGCTACTCAAGACCCAGTACTGCGTGCAAAATTCCAAGGCAAGCCTGAACATATTGTTAATTTTTTCTTTTTTGTTGCCGAAGAATTGCGTGAAATTATGGCACAACTGGGGATACATCACTTTAATGATTTAATCGGCCGCAGTGATTTACTAGATATGCGTAAAGGTATTACGCATTGGAAAGCCAAAGGTTTAGATTTTTCACGGATATTTTATACACCCACTTCACATAATTTAGACCCTGCACAACGTCTTAAAACCACCTCACAAAACCATGCTTTAGAAAAAGCCTTAGACCATCAACTCATTGAACAATCACAAGCGGTTTTAAATTCAGCACAAAACTCTGGGCTAACTGTTCGTTTTACTAGCCCTATTAGCAATGTTAATCGCAGTGTAGGTGCGATGTTATCGGGTGAAATCGCCCGTCGATTTGGTGATGTTGGCTTACCTGATAACAGTATTCATATTCACCTACAAGGGACAGCAGGACAATCATTCGGGGCATTTTTGTCTCGTGGTATTACTTTAGATTTAGTTGGACAGGCCAATGATTATGTCGGCAAAGGTTTGTCAGGTGGACGGTTAATTGTTCGTGTGTCTACGCAATTTAAAGGTAAACCTGAACACAATATTATTGTGGGTAATACGGTATTGTATGGTGCAATCAGCGGTGTCAGTTTTTTTAATGGTGTGGCAGGTGAACGGTTTGCTGTACGCAATAGTGGTGCAACGGCAGTGGTTGAAGGCACAGGCGATCATGGCTGTGAATATATGACAGGCGGTACCGTTGTTATTTTAGGTTTAACAGGGCGTAACTTTGCCGCAGGTATGAGTGGCGGTATTGCGTATGTTTATGATGAAGATGGTTTATTTGCCAAACGGTGTAATTTAACTATGGTAAGTTTAGAAACAATATTGCCTGCCAATGAGCAAATTGACACAACACAGTACCATCAAAATAAAAGCGATGAAATGCAATTAAAAGATTTAATTACAGAGCATCTTAATTTAACGGGCAGCCCACGGGCACAGTTTATTTTAAACAGTTGGACAAAAACGCGGGGACAGTTTGTAAAAGTATTTCCGCTAGAATATGCACGGGCTTTGAAAACAAAAAGTATTATTTAAACGTTAAGACTAAAAGTCTGAATCAGGATTTTCAGAATTTAACGATATTCAAGATATTTAATCTTTATATTTTTATATTTTTATATTTTTTTAAATCCTGTTTATCCTTTAATCTTGAAAATTCTGATTCAAACTGTTATTGATACAATAAAACGCTTTCACACCCATTAAAAATACTTATAATATATTGTTACGAAATAATAGGAAATAATCGGTTTATTTATTTTGTAAAATTGCTATACATTACTTGACTTTTTAAACGAATTATTAAAATGACTCAATCAATCAATCA
>JBDLSY010000042.1:0-2508 GCA_039805985.1 Pseudomonadota bacterium
AGTTTTGAAAGAAGTCTATTTATTGTTTTAAGTTTTAAGTTTTAAGGCTTAAGAAATATATTTTTAATAGTTTTGAAAGAAGTCTATTTATTTATATTTACTAAGATGTTATAAACCAAAAATATTACCTAAAATAAAAATTGATTTCAAACACTTATTTAACCTGTAAGGTTGTAGTTTTATGCGTCAGTTTATTTTTTTATACCATTTAGCCAGGCAAGCATTACGAACCGTTCCTTTGCGTTTGATGTTATTGGCACAAGCCTTAGCGATTGCCGCTCAATTATCGGTTTTATTAACAGCCGATCAATATCAACAATTATTTAACCAAGAAGCTGCTGCACTACTTGGGGGCGACATAGTTGTCAGTGCTGATCGTGAGCCTAGCTTAACTTTACTACAGACGGCACAATCATTAGGCTTAACTGTTGCTAAAACAACTTTATTTAATAGCGTTGCATTGTCTGTAAATACAATTGATCCACAACAAACTTTGATATCAGCTAAAGCGGTTGATGCTTCCTACCCCTTACGCGGTAAAGTCAGTGTATCAAAAATATTAGCCGTACAAAATAATAGCCCTAAAACAGGGCAAGTATGGGTTGATGCCGATATACTAACCCGTCTAAACCTTGTTTTAGGAGATAAACTGCAATTAGGTGAGCAACAGTTTATTATTGCAGCTGTGATTGACAATGAGCCAGACCGTGGTGTGCAGTTTATTAATGTCGCACCAAGAGTTTTATTTGCACAAGAAGATTTGGCTAAAACTAAATTGTTAGGGGTGGGTAGTCGAGTCAGTTACCGTTGGCAAATGGCAGGTAGCGCATCAGCACAAGCACAATTCAAGCAATGGTTAATACTGAACCCTGTATTAGGGCTTCGCTTAGAAACTTTAGAAGAGGGTCGTCCAGAAATGCGAACTACTCTGGAGCGTGCTAGTCGTTTATTAGGCTTAATTGCTATTTTAACCACTTTAATTGCGACCTGTGGTTTAAGTTTAGTGGCACATATTTGGAGTCAAGAGCAAGCTAAAACAGTCGCTTTATTGCGTACTTTGGGTGCTTCGCGCTACTACGCTGCTTGGCGGTTATTGGGGCAGGTAGCAGCAATCAGTGTATTAGGCTTATGTTTAGGCTATGCGTTAGGCTATGCTTTACACCGTGTTTTAGCGTATTGGTTATTAATGACACGGGGTTTGACTTTACCTGCAGCAAGCTATTTACCTTATTTGCAAGCACTGTGTTTGTTAATCGTGTTGTTACTGAGTTGTGTCTGGATACCCTTAAATCGCTTACTAAATACCCGACCTATTCAAATTTTACGTGAGCAATCTGCCGCAATAAATATTACGGATACGACTAATCAGGGTAGTATCAAACAGATATTAAATAGCTTAACTAAAATAACACCTTACTTAATGGCTTTAGTCGGAATATCAGTGATTTTAATGTGGGTAGCAGGCGATATAAAGCAAGGTTTATTGGTCCTGATAGGTTTATTATCAGTCATCATTATTTTATTAATATTTGTTTATAGTCTAATAAAACTAGCTGTAAACTTTGGACGAAAGCACGCAATATGGACAGTGCGTATGGCATCGCGTGGCATATTACGTAATCAAACTTTAACTTTAGTGCAAGCAACGAGCTTAACTTTAGCTTTGCTGGGTATATTAATGCTAACCAGTTTACAACGCGATGTATTATCTGCTTGGCAAACTGTATTGCCAGCCAATGCACCCAATCACTTTATATTGAATATTCAGCCTGATCAGGTCGATGCTGTTAAAAAGTATTTACTGGATTTAGGGGTTCTTGATGTACGTTTGCAACCCATGATAAGGGCAAGGTTAGTGAATGTTAATAAGCAGCCCATCAATGCTGAACAGTACAGTGATCAGCGGGCTAAAAATTTATTAAACCGTGAGTTTAATATGTCTTATACCACTCAATTACCAAAAGGTAATACTGTTTTAGCGGGGCGCTGGCACGGTGATATAACCCAGCAGTTTAATAGCCGTATACCGACTAATCAAATATCTATGGAAGAGGGAATTTTAAAATCTTTAAATTTAAAGTTGGGTGATGTGCTAACTTTTGACGTAGCAGGACAAATGGTTACCTATACTTTAACATCAGTACGTAAGTTACGCTGGGAAAGTTTAAATGTTAATTTCTTTGCCATTGCATCACCAAACAGCACACCGATACCCGCCATTGATTTACCGCAAACGTATATTTCAGCGGTATTTGTACCTGTTAATCTAAGTGATAGTATTTTAAGTATGGTGCGTACTTTTTTAAATTTAACGGTATTAGATGTTGGGGCTATATCAGCACAAGCGACGGCTGTACTCAATAAAGTTGCACGTGCCTTGACCCTATTGCTGGCTTTAAGCGGTGTGGCAGGCGTAGTCGTGGTGAGTATTATTGCTTACGCTAGCCGTTTGGCACGACAAAAAGAGACTGTGTTGTTGCGTGTACTGGGTGCAAGTGCTGCACAAGT
>JBDLSY010000043.1:0-7132 GCA_039805985.1 Pseudomonadota bacterium
TACAACTTTTTCGAGCAGAATAATTTGCATGGTTTGCTCCTAATTATTGGTGAGAATCGGTGTAAGGTAACAAAGCCAATTGACGTGCACGCTTGATGCATTCAGTCACTTGACGTTGATACTTGGCTTTAGTTCCTGTTAAACGCGCAGGAATAATTTTACCTTGCTCCGTAATAAACTCACGGAGTGTATCAATATCTTTATAGTCTATTTGCTCTACACCTGCTACTGTGAAGCGGCAAAAGCGACGGCGTTTAAACAACGTATCTTGTTTAGGACGTTTGTTTTTTGGATCAAATTTACGTTTTGGAAAAGCCATGATTATTAATTACCTTTTAATACATGAAGATGTTAGTGTTTTGATGTACTTATTATTTATCAATGGTATTAAATGAATCTGCCAGTGCCAAAATATGAAACGTTAGCCTTTGTGTACGGTAGTGGGCAGGCGCCCAAAAACCTTCAAAAGTATAAATGTCACCTATATTTAGATTATTGGAAGTCAATGCTATAGAATCTAATGCAGTCGATTCGATACTAAACTGAACGACTCTAAGCGAGTTTGCTTGCTGAACCTGACTATTGTGTTCCAAGTTTAAGGTCATCACTGCTACCCCAGCAGGGGTATAGCGAAGCACTGACTTTTGCAGCAATACCGCAGACAATACCGCATGGTTGATACCTACGCTGGTTTTGTCTGTAGCATCAGGCATCATACAAATTCTACTCAAATGCGTTATTTAATACCATAGATTGAGTTACGCCGATTCAGTTTGTGTTCTACGAAAATCTTCGCGATCACCACGCTCATTAGCGAGAACAATGACCGACGGTTCTGTATGGGCTTTTTTCATCGCAACCATCATGTGACGCAATACAGCATCATTGAAGCGTAAAGCATGCTCAATTTCACCCAATATTGTTTGAGCAACTTCTATGTTTAAACATAAATAATGTGCTTTAGTCAGTTTATTAATAGGGTAAGCCAATGCACGGCGACCCCAGTCTTCATAGCGGTGAATTTTTCCACCGCTTTGTTCAATCATTGATTTATACCGCTCAACCATTGCAGGCACTTGCTCGCTTTGGTCGGGGTGGATGATCAGTACGAGTTCGTAGTGACGCATTCAGACTCCTTAAATAGTGACTTGAGAATAGCATAGCAACTTTGCTACACCAGCTTTCAACAGACTAACACATACATGTGTGTGTATGTCATATATGTTGTAAAGCAAGAACCTATTATTGTACTACACACTGGCTATCTACTGACTGGATAATAATATTTTGAGTACTATTTAATAAAAAGCAATACCAAGCTAACTAACACCAACCAAACTACGCGCAAATTGAGTCGCATTAAAAGGCTGTAAATCCTGTAAGCTTTCACCGATTCCAATAAAGCGTACAGGCACAGGACACGTACTTGCAAGGGCTGCCAACATACCACCTTTAGCTGTGCCGTCTAGCTTGGTTATAATCAAACCTGTTAACCCTACGGCATCGTGAAACGCTTTGGCTTGTGCCACGGCATTTTGTCCTGTGTTGCCGTCCAATATTAACCATATACCATACGGCGTATCCATCATTGCTTTAGTAGTAATACGGCGAATTTTCTTTAACTCTTCCATTAAATGCGCTTGAGTCGGTAAACGTCCCGCAGTATCAGCAAGTAATACATCAATATTGCGTGCTTTAGCGGCAGCAACAGCATCAAATATGATTGCAGAGGGGTCATTGCCTTTTTGTTGCAACATAGATACGCCATTGCGTTGCCCCCAGACAGCTAATTGTTCACGTGCTGCAGCTCGAAAAGTATCGCCAGCAGCCAGTAAAACAGTCGCTTTTTCTTTAGTAAACCAATATGCTAATTTACCAATGCTGGTTGTCTTACCCGCCCCGTTTACACCAACAATTAATAAAACGCAAGGCTTAAAATCACGCCAATTCCAAACCGTTTGTAACGGTTGTAAATGTGTTGCTAAAACAGTTGCAAGACATTCACGGACTTTATCAGCCGTATTTGCTTTAGTACGGTTGACCTCTAAACGTAAAGCTTTTAATAAAGCCGTAGTAGCTGGCATTCCACAATCGGCTTGTAATAAAGCAGTTTCTAATTCTTCGTATAAATGGTCATCTACTACAGCACCTACACCTAATACAACCGCTAACTGGGTACTGGTACGTGACAAGCCTTGTTTTAAACGCGACACCCAAGAGCTTTTAGTTACTGATTCGTCAATTTCAATATCATTCGCAGTAGATTGAATCGGTATGTCTGACGTTATATCTGATGTTGTATCTGATATTAATGATTCAGTTGCAATTGATTTAATTGATTTAGGTGTTTTGGAGAATTTTAAAATATTAAGCATATATTTATTTTACAATAAATGATGCCTAAATTAATTCAACTTAAACATCAAATTCGTATTATTGCGGGACAATACCGTCGCCGGCTATTGCCAGTGATAACAGCCCCTGATTATTGTCAATTGCGACCCACACCAAACCGTGTACGACAAACCTTATTTAATTGGGTAGATCATTTTATTAATGATTGGCAGCAAATGCGTGTAGTTGATGCGTTTGCAGGCACTGGCGCGTTGGGGTTAGAGGCGGCTTCACGCGGAGCCAAGCAAGTCATATTGTGTGAGTCTTACAAACCTGCTGCACATAATTTACAAAACATACTAACAATACTACAAGCAGCCCACTGCACTGTCAATGTTGGCGATGCACTAGCGATGTTATCACACCTCCCGCCTTCAAGCATTGATGTTTTATTACTAGACCCACCTTTTTACAGTGAATTATTAAACAAAGTTCAAGAATTACTACCACGGGTATTAGCTCATCACGCATTAGTCTACATTGAGAGTGAAGTAGCCATATCTTGGGCAGATTACACTGTATTACGACATACAAAAATGGGTTTAGTTCATGCACAATTATTACAATTTACACCCAATACAGTAAATACAATAGATATACTAAATAAACTAAACACTTAAAAACTTAATATTAATATTATTAATTAACTATTAATATTAAGCATTAAAGCATTAAAGTATTAAAGTATTAAAGTATTAAGCACTAAAGTATTAAGCGTTGGCTGGAATACGCAATAATTGACCTGGATAAATTTTATCGGGGTGACTTAACATCGGTTTATTGGCTTCAAAAATAGCCATATATTTGTTGGGTGTGTCATAAAATTCTTTAGACACTTTAGACAAATTATCGCCTGATTTAACCGTATAAAATTTTGATTCATCTGAAGGCACTGCGACTGTTAAATTATCAACGACATTCGCAACGCCTTGGACATTGCCGCAACACAATAAAATTTTTTCTTTAGTCGCTTGGTCAGGCACTGTACCCGAAATATGTACTTCAGCCGTTGAAGGATTAAAGGTAATATTTAAATCTGTGACGCCTAAGTTCATTGTATGAATATAGTTTGTAATGGCTGTTGATGCAGCATCACTCACGCGTTGAATGTCTTCTGGATTAGAATCTGCTGCGACTTCTGCAGCCTGTGCTTCACCCACACCAAATAACTTTTGACCCGCATCTTTGATAAAACTAAGCATACCCATGTGATGACTCCTAATAATTGGAAAGTTAAAAAATTGACAATTAAAAATAAATTAAAAATAAGCTGAATAAGCTGAATAAACTAAATCAGTCGTTGTAAGGTGCATTAAATTAATTAAGTTATTTATTAAGCCATTTATAATGTGAGTATTATATTTAATTTATTAAAACACAGCTTATTACAACATAAAGCGTCATTATTTTTACATGAACGCCTCTACATCAACGCCTTGATATTATCATTTTTACATTAATTTACCACACCTATTTATTAACTGACACCTATATTTTATATGACTTTCAATTTAAAACTTATTTCAAAACGTGACATTGTATTGATGTTAGCCATATTAATATTAGACCAAGTAAGCAAACAGTGGATTGTGTCCAATTTTAAAGAATTTGATAGCTTGACCGTCACATCGTTTTTTAATATTGTGCGGGTACATAACCCAGGTGCTGCTTTTAGTTTTTTAGCCAATGCAGGTGGCTGGCAACATTATTTTTTTATTAGCTTGGCTCTATTAGTATGTACTTATTTACTACGAGAAATGAGTAAGACTGATAATAATAGAGGCTTGTGCTTGAGTTATAGTTTAGTCATATGTGGGGCGGTAGGCAATGTCATAGACCGCATACGTTTTAAATATGTTGTAGATTTTTTAGATTTTCACCTTGCGACCACTCATTGGCCAGCGTTTAATGTGGCAGACAGTGCTATTTGTATAGGGGCTGCTTTAATGATTTGGAATGAAGTCATCAGAGTAAAAACAGTAAATCAGTAAAGTAAATAGGTATGTAAAAATATATAAAGATATATAAAGATATATAAAAATCAAAGTAAATATATACCAAATATATATAAAAAGTAAATATATATAATTATTTTTATAATTACTTTTATAAAATTTTAATAATTTTTAATACAGTTTAAGACTATGAAAACGATACAAGAACTGGCTGGAAAGCATTTTATTTTAGGCATTACAGGCGGTGTGGCTGCCTATAAAGCGGCCGATTTATGCCGCCGTTTACAAGACATAGGCGCGACAGTTCAAGTGGTGATGACACCAGCAGCGTGTCAATTTATTACGCCGCTGACTTTACAAGCACTAAGCGGGCGGCGGGTTATGGTCTATGCGTGGGATAAAAATGACCCTATTATTACCAATGCTATGCCACATATTGAATCCAGTCGTTGTGCAGATGCCATTATTATCGCACCTGCTACGGCTGATTTTATGGCAAAATTAGTGCACGGATTTGGTAACGATGTATTGTCTAATATGTGCTTGGCACGTAATTGCCAGACCGTACCCTTATTAGTTGCCCCCGCTATGAATGTGGAAATGTGGAATAACCCCGCAACTATTCGTAATATTGCTCAATTACAAACAGATGGTGTCGCTATATTAGGGCCTGCACAAGGCTTGCAAGCCTGCGGCGAAACAGGTACAGGCCGCTTATTAGAAGTTGCTGATATTGTACGTGAAGTCATTGCACATTTTCAGCCTAAGTTATTACAGGGTAAGCGTGTATTAATAACGGCGGGAGCTACTTTTGAAGCCATAGACCCTGTACGCGGTATCACCAATATATCCAGTGGAAAAATGGGTTATGCCGTTGCTCAAGCGGCGTGGGAAGCAGGTGCACAAGTATTATTAGTCAGTGGTATTAGTAGTTTACCTACACCCTACGGTGTTAAACGCATTCATGCACAAACAGCTTATGACATGCAAGTAGCGGTTGAAACCCATTCGGTGCATCAAGATATTTTTTTTAGTGTAGCTGCTGTAGCTGATTGGCGGGCAGCGACTGTTTCTGAACAAAAAATAAAAAAAGTAGCGGATAAAACAACTTATACCGTTGAGATGGTGCAAAATCCTGATATTTTGATGGCTATAGCTGCCTCAAAACGAGCGCAATCAGGCGAACTCTACTGTGTTGGTTTTTCTGCTGAAACCGAACACTTTGATACTCACGCACAAGCTAAGCGGCTTAAAAAAGGCGTTCCTTTATTGGTAAGCAATGATGCCCGCCAAGCTATGAAAAGTGATGATAATGCACTTAGTTTGTATGATGTACATGGAGTGACTCACTTACCATTACAGACTAAATTGTCGGCTGCACGTGCTTTAATTGCGGCGGTAGCACAACGGCTATCGCAGTAAATAAGTGTTTTATTCGCCCCACAGGAGCGAATAAGTTGGTTTAGCAAAAGATTAAACAACGCTACTAAAAAATATCTTTAACTAACGATTAACCGTATGTGCCAGTGCATTCCACGTTTGAATAACGGTGTCAGGGTTTAGTGAAATACTACTAATGCCTTGTGCCATTAACCATTGTGCTAAATCTAAGTGGTCTGAAGGACCCTGCCCACAAATACCTACATATTTGTCGGCAGCTTTGCAGGCTTTAATCGCTCGCTCAAGCAGCATCATGACTGCTGGGTCACGTTCATCAAATCCTGCAGCGACTAAGCCAGAATCTCGGTCTAAACCTAATGTTAGCTGGGTTAAATCATTACTACCGATGCTAAAACCATCAAAATACTCTAAAAATTGTTCAGCCAACAAAGCGTTACTGGGTAATTCGCACATCATAATAATGCGTAAACCATTTTCTCCACGCTTTAAACCCTGTTGTGCGAGTAATTCAATGACAGCAGCGGCTTCTTTGACGGTGCGTACAAATGGAATCATTAACTCTACATTGGTTAAACCCATATCTTGACGAACGCGACACATTGCTTCACATTCTAAAGCAAAACAAGGTGCAAAATCAGGGCTAATATAACGACTAGCCCCACGAAAACCTAACATTGGATTCTCTTCTTCAGGCTCATAACGTGAACCGCCGATTAATTTGCGGTATTCATTACTTTTAAAATCAGATAAACGAACAATAACAGGTTTAGGCCAAAAAGCAGCCGCAATAGTTGCGACACCTTCGGCGACTTTATCTACAAAAAATGCTTTGGGTGAACTGTGTCCACGGGCTATACTTTCAACCGCTTTTTTTAATGCTGCATCAACATGAGGATAATCTAAAATCGCTTTAGGATGAATGCCAATATTGTTATTAATAATAAATTCTAAACGTGCTAAACCCACACCTGCGTTTGGTAATTGACAAAAATCAAAAGCCAGTTGCGGATTGCCGACATTCATCATTATTTTTGTAGCAATTATGGGTAATTCACCTCGTTGAATATGGTCTATTTGAGTTTCTAGTAAACCATCATATACTTTTCCTTCATCGCCTTCAGCACAGCTAACGGTGACTAACGCCCCTTCTTGTAAAAGTTTAGTCGCTTGCCCACAACCGACTACAGCAGGAATACCTAACTCACGTGCAATAATAGCGGCATGACACGTGCGTCCGCCACGATTCGTTACAATCGCACTGGCACGTTTCATCACAGGCTCCCAATTAGGGTCAGTCATATCAGCGACTAACACATCACCTATTTGTACCCAGTGCATTTCATCGGGACTTGAAACAATTCTAACCCGCCCAGATCCAATTT
>JBDLSY010000044.1:0-2732 GCA_039805985.1 Pseudomonadota bacterium
AATAATACTGATAATACTAATAATACTAATAATAATACTGATAATAATATTAAACACATTAATAATAAAAATTCTTTCACCTCTTTTTTATGTATCACTAAAAGCTTAAATACTCCAAGACATGCCTTAAGTGAAGTGATGCAGCGTTACGGTGTGTGCCATGCTGAACATATTCAAACTTTAAGTATTGATGCGTTTGCAGAAGCTTTACAAGCTCAATACGGCAACACAGCCTTACAAGGCAGTGCGCAAAGTGTGGCTGATGCGGCAGGGCAAGAAGCTGATTTAAACCGCTTAATGGACGATATTCCAGAAATACAAGATTTACTGGACAGCGCGGCTGATGCACCGATTATTCGCTTGATTAACGCATTACTCACTCAAGCGGTACGCGAAGGAGCGAGTGATATTCACATTGAACCTTTTGAAACAGACACTGTGGTTCGTCTTCGGGTAGACGGTACTTTACGTGATATTGCTAGGCCTAAACGAAGTTTACATGCGGCTTTAGTGAGCCGTATCAAAATTATGGCCAATTTAGATATTGCAGAGCGGCGATTACCACAAGATGGCCGTATGGCGTTAAGAGTAGCAGGTAGACCTGTTGATGTGCGTGTTTCCACACTGCCTGTAGGTAGTAGTTCAAATAGCAATGAACGGGCGGTGTTGCGTTTATTAGACAAAACAGATGCACGCTTAGACTTAACCGCGTTGGGTATGGCAGCCAATACACGTGATGCGATTGACCGATTAATTAAACAACCTTATGGTATTGTTTTAGTAACAGGACCTACAGGCAGTGGTAAAACAACCACTTTGTATTCAGCGATTAAACGTTTAGACGCCAGTACCACCAATATTTTAACAGTAGAAGACCCGATTGAATATGAACTGGCAGGTATTGGGCAAACACAAATCAATGGTAAAATTGATTTAAATTTTGCTACTGCATTACGGGCAATTTTGCGACAAGACCCTGATGTAGTGATGATTGGTGAAATTCGTGACGTGGAAACTGCAGATATTGCCGTACAAGCCAGTTTAACTGGACATTTAGTATTGGCAACATTGCATACCAATGATGCAGTCGGTGCAGTAACGCGTTTAGCAGATATGGGTGTTGAACCATTTTTGCTATCTTCCAGTTTAATTGGCGTAGTGGCACAACGCTTATTACGTAAGCTATGCGAAACTTGTAAAGTAGCAGTTGATAATATTGATAATGTTGATAATGTTGATAATATTAACAATGTTGATAGTTTTAATCTTGATAGAATCAATAAACGCACTTATAAAGCGGTGGGCTGTGCTGCTTGCAACAATACGGGTTATTCAGGGCGTTTAGGTATTTATGAGTTACTGACTGTTGATGCAAAATTAGCCCAAGCTATTCATCAACGATTACCCGAAGCCGATTTACGGGCTATGGCACAAGCGCAAGGATTGATTACGTTGCGTCAAGATGCACAACGTTTAATTAACCAAGGTATTACCAGTTTGGCAGAAGTAGAGCGTGTTACACGCTTAACGTAAACTGATATATTATTGCACAATATACATAATTACTTATTTATTTACCTATTTATTTATTTATTTATTTACTTATTTGTTTACTTATTTGTTTACTTATTTACTTACTTATTTACTTATTTATTTACTTACTTATTTATTTACCTAATTCCGTATTTAACAATAAAATAATAAGCAAGTCACTCAATTGATGGTGTTTTATTTCAGATATTTTTAAGAAAGGAAACATAATATGGATCCATTAGCTTACAACATTTTTTCAATTATTTCAGCAGTAATCCGTGGACAATTCTTTACAAGAATGGATCTAGCGTATATTAATATGGTTAATGCAATTAGTCTTATTGCTGTTTCTATTGAAACCATTGTTATTATGCGGTACGGCTTTGTTATTTTGGCTAGAGAAACCACTGAAGATGAAAGAAATCCTGATGTACAAGAGTTACTGTATCATCTACTGGTCGTATGTGGTGTATTGGCTCTTTTGAGAGCTGGAAGAGCCCCTTTAGACTTTATAATGGCTTTAAGAACTATGCTTATTACTGGCTTTACAGGTATAGAAAGACCTGGTGGACAACAAATAGATGAATCACTTGTTGCGCTAAATGCAATAATGACAGTGGGCAACATACTTAGTAGTCTCAACTCTACGTATGTCAATAGCCTTAAGTCTTCATTGCTGACTATGGCCTTAACCTTTACTGTATCGCCACAAATTACGGGGGCATTGCTGATGTTGTTTAATGAAGTCATGACACGCTTCGGAATGGCTTTATTCCCTTTAGCAGCCTATGCTGCATTGTATAAAACTACGCGAGACGTGTTTACTACTTGGATAGGTTTAATGCTTTCTTTAGGCGTATTAATGGCAGCTAGTGCGGTAACTGTTGCAGTTATGGTCAATGTAACTGGGGCTTTTGTCGGTCTTTTTTCAGCAACCAGTCTTGCTAGTGCTTTTATATCTAACGGTACTGTGGGTGGGTTTGTTCTTTCAGAAATACAACAAGCCATTATTCAATCGGGATTTGGTTTTACTTTAACCATTATCATATTAAACTTTCCTGTTAATGCGGCTAATTTTGTAGGAGGTTACATTATATTTGCAGGCCCTAGTCTTAACAATGAACTGGGTGCTTTATATAAAAATGACAGAAGAGCAAAAATGCGTTAATGATTATGTTGATTATTAATGCTCATCAACA
>JBDLSY010000045.1:0-3572 GCA_039805985.1 Pseudomonadota bacterium
AGCAATGTTTTAGCTTACTTACCTTTAGGCTTTGGTGTGTCTTGGCTGCTTTTAAAGTGGATACCTACTTCATATATGGGCTGGCGTATGTTGCTATGGCAAATTATTTTGCTATTGAGTGCAACACTATTAGCCAGTATTTTTTCATTGCTAATTGAAATATTACAAACCTATAGTCTGGCGCGTATTGCCGCAACTATTGATATTGTGTGTAACGGATTGGGGGCTTTAGTTGGGGCGTTTATAGCCATATTTATAAAAGGGCGACGCTCATTTTTAATGACGGTACTAGGTCTGTGTATTGATTATCGCAGTGGTGCAATGATGGCAGTGCTAGGTTTATGGACATTGGCACAAATTAACTCACAAGGGTGGGTTTTTATGACAGCACCGTTGGCACAATTATCCTACACTTGGCTGCCCATACAATTGCAGGGTTTAACGGTCGTATTAGAGTCTTATCAAATGTATAACTTAGAACGAAGCACTTGTATTATTGCTTTGCTCAATGTATTGAGTTTAATACGCTTGAGTTTACGTAAATCATTAAAAGTATGGCATAAAATGGCAGTCTTGCTATCATCTTTAGCAATCATTATTGTTTGGCAAGTATTAGTTTATATTTTACAGTTTGGTGCTGATGGCTGGGGTTTACTATTTAGTGAAGCGACTATTGAAGGCTTAATGTGGGTGTTAGGTTTGTCTTTAGTGTGGGCTGCATTGCCCTCACGTTTAGTGTTAGTGTGTACTGTTTTATTGTTATTAGCACATATTATCTTAGCGCAGCTATTACCGGCCCATCCTTATATGAGTAGTAGTGATTTATGGCGACAAGCACGGCTTAAACATTTACACGGTTTGACTAATTTAGTGAGTGCTTTATGGCCGATACTTGCTTTACTGTCTGTATCGTTGCACATTCGGCAGTTATGGCTTAAAAAATATGGCAATGTTAAAGTATCACCGATGCAATCAACGTAGTAGCTAAAAAGTAATGAGTAAAATCACTGGATTAGTGCTACTTTAATATTACCTCCTAAATTATTTATCTGAAGTACTTTTAAAAAAACTCAATATATCATTACAGCGAAATATTTTTTGTTTGCTGAATTTAAACGTTATGAGTATCTCGATGGAAAAACTGCTGCAACAAATAAGAAAATCAAACAATGGCATTGCCATAGGAATGTCATGATCAAGTATGTTGCTCTACTTATAATATTATTTTTTTGAGTGCGATTCTTACAGTCATGTTGCACCCTGCTACACCACTCGTTGCGGGAGCGGTTATTTGTGTTACCGCCCTGCTGAAACATCTATCCCAAAAAAATCCAACGCGGAAGCTTAGAGCCACCTTGCTATTTAGATCAGGGCTTGCCATTATGGCTGGTTCAATAGTCGCAATTACTTCTGCGCTTGCAGCTATGTATGGTCTATTTTCTGTATGACTATGAACCAAAATAAACCTAATTCAATGCTTAACCTTGTTATTTTCAACTCACCTTTAACACGTTAGACAGTTTATGAGAAAATTGATACATATCAGCGTTTGTTTTGGCTCGGTATTCATTGTCCAAATTATTTTAACGTTATCAGCAAAGAGAAAAATGAATCTAGTTTCTTCATCTATTCTAGGTATTCACTGTGGGGGATTTGTAGGTGTGTTTTTATTAGATCTTGGGAAAGCGTGACTTATTCTTGATCCACTATATTTAGACTCAAAAAAAGCCCATCATAGCTAATCGCTATTTACCCAACGCAGTTTTATTCGGTAGTACATCGTTGCGTTCAGATACAGTGGCATTCGGACGCAAATTTTGCCTTCCGTCTAATACAACACGGTCACCCGCTGATAAACCTGTTACGCTGACAAAGCCTTGATTAGCATTGAGTACTTCAACGTATTTAGGAATAGCTTTGTTGTCTAATACTATGTAAACCATAGAGCCGCGTGCCGATTCAATAATACTTGCTTGTGGAATAACAACCGTATTTATAGCCGTATTTAAACGGGTGTCACTGATAGGTAGTTGTACATCAACAAAAGAACCTGGCCATAAATAGCCTGATGTATTACGAATCAAAGCTTTTGCTTTAACCGTACCAGAATTGATATCAATGGTGCTATCAACAAACTGTAGTTGCCCACGATAGCTTGTATTGTTTTTAGCATTATTATTGCTATTAATATTAGGTAACTGAACAGTAACCTCGGTTTTTGTATTCAAAGCATCAAGCAGTGTTAATAAATATGTTTGTGATACATTAAACGATACAGCGACTGGATCTAGTTGTGTAATAGTTACTAAGGACGTGACACCTGCTTGAACAAAGCTACCAGCAAAAATATTTACAGGGCCTGCACGCCCACTGCTCGGGGCAGTAATATTAGCGTAACTTAATGGAATGCGGGCTGCTTTGATGCTGGCTTCATCAGCAGCCAGTGAAGATATTTGAGCATTTAAAGCCGACTGGCTAGCATCAACTACGCTTGATGCGATAAAATCTTGTGCAAATAGTTGTTGATTGCGTACTAATTGACGTTTTAAATCGGTCACTACACTATTACTTTTAGCTAATTGTGCTTGTGCTTTTAGTAAGTTAGCTTCATCTAACCGTGCATCTAAAGTAAATAACAATTGTCCTTTTTTAATATATTGCCCTTCTTTAAAATGCACTTGCTTAACGACGCTACTCATTTGCGAACGAACATCAACACTGTTTAGCGAAACAACGGTTCCTGTTGCTTTAATCAAATTAGCCAATGGACGCGATTCAGCCAAAATAGTCGTAACACTGATACTCTCTACTTTTTTAAGTTCACTTTTTTTATTTATATTTACAGCAGGTTTATTACTCGTTGATGGTTGATTACACCCTGCAAAACATATTATTGCAAAAAGTACGGCTACTTTTTTTAGTTTTATTGTTATCATATAGTTTTTGGGTTACTACTTTAATTTTTACTTAAAAAAACATTGTCGTATAAAATTTTATTTTTACAGTGAACTGATTTAAAATATCGGTCTAAATAAGCACCTGTCTATTATTTTAAGCTAATCTTGTACAAGTCTCATATAAATTCGTAGTTACGTTTTTAGATTGACCATTAAATATTATGAATACTATTTATTTTGTTCGTCACGGACAAAGCACTGCAAATGCAGGGGGTATTACTGTAAACAATCACAGTATTCCTTTGTCTAATTTAGGCTTCACACAAGCAGATCGATTGGCTAAACAGCAATTAAGTCTATTGCCTTCACAGCCAAGTAAAGTACACACATCAACTTATCTACGTACACAACAAACCGCTGCACCTTACTGCCAAGCAGTAAATACCAGTCCCGTTGTACATCCACTTTTTCACGAGTTTACCAATATAGATCCTTTATTATTACAAGGTATGACAGGTGATGAACGTTGGCCTTTTATTAAAGCGTACTGGGATAAAGCAGACCCTCATCTACGTGAAGGTGTTCACGCTGAAACTTTTATTGAATTTTATGATAGAGTCGGTGAATTTATGAAGCAGATCTATTTATTTAAAAACAATACTGTTTTATTTGGGC
>JBDLSY010000046.1:0-3871 GCA_039805985.1 Pseudomonadota bacterium
AATTATAAAAATTATAAAAATTATAAAAATTATAAAAATTATAAAAAAAGTAATAAAGGTTTTGGTATTGTTAATAATTTAAAAAGACATTTAAAAAAACATTTAAAAAGACATTTAAAAAAATATCAATTTAATCAGATTAATCAATTAGAAATTTTTTGTTTTGCTTATAATTTACCACCTTTACACTTATGGATTACGGCAGTTAAACAATATGCTAAGCAAACGAATTGTTTGATTAAGTGGGTATTGCCGCACACTGCTGCCAGTAAAATAGTATACCAAGCAGTCTATGACGACCCTTTACATCAATGCCGTTGTTTGCCTTTTTTATCACAAACAGAGTTTGATATTGCTTTAAACGCCTGCGACATAGTGTGGGTGCGTGGTGAAGACAGTGCAATGACGGCTATGTTTAGTGGTTTACCGATGCTATGGCAGTTGTATCCACAAGCTGATATACCAGCGAAACTTAGCAAGTTAAATGCGTATCTTGATACCGTACAACAAGCGGTAGGTTTGGACAGTATATGGCATAAAGCGATGCAGGCGGCTAATACGGTGTTTAGTATCTCTGATGAAATAATAGCCAATAAAATAATTGTAGATAAAGAGATTCAGGCATTTAAAGGTTTTTTATATGCAGCACAACAAGCTAATCAAGCTACTAGTGAATGTAATATTAACCATAATATTAAATACGACAAAGCTTTAAATCATCAACAATTTGGTGAGTATTGTTGTAATAATGTACCTAATTTAGTGCATACTATTATTGACTATGCCCGTGGTAATTATGAATAATTTAACTTTAAATAATATTTAAATAGTATTTAAAATACTAGTAAATACTTAGTAAATACTTAGTAAATACGTATTAAACAATTATTTAATGATGGATAATATTTTTTTTGAAAAAATCAATTAAAATCGTAAATTATAATTGTTTAAGAGTGATAGTTTATTAATAGAAAATACCCAATAAATGGTGTTCAATTACTAAATATATCACATACCTATTTTATTTTTTGAAAGAATTTTATGGCTTTAAAAACTGCTCAAGAGTTACGCGTTGGTAACGTGATTATGATTAACACTGACCCGATGGTTGTGCTAAAAGCCGAATATAGTAAATCAGGGCGTAATGCTTCAGTAGTTAAGATGAAGTTAAAAAATTTGTTGTCAGGTTCAGGTACCGAATCAGTGTATAAAGCCGATGAAAAATTTGATGTATTACAACTAGACCGTAAAGAAGTTACTTATTCTTATTTTGCAGATCCGTTATACGTTTGGGCTGATGCTGACTATAACCAGTATGAAGTTGAAAAAGAATCAATGGGTGATGCCTTGTTTTATTTAGACGCTGAAATGCCTGCTGAAGTTACTTTTTATGATGGCCGTGCTATTTCTGTAGAGTTACCCACTATGTTAGTGCGTGAAGTTGCTTACACTGAACCTGCTGTACGCGGTGATACATCAGGTAAAGTATTAAAGCCAGCAACTATTGCCCCGACAGATTATGTTATCCAAGTACCCGCATTTGTAGAAACGGGCGATAAAATTGAGATTGATACCCGTACACATGAATACCGTTCGCGTGTTAAATAATTAAGCTTTAAAAGTAAGCCTCTGAATGAGGCTTATTTATTTTAAACTACTTGTAACATCTGTACTATCTATACTATTTATAAGCATTATTTATAAGCATTATTTACAACATCAGTTTGTTGTTACTATAAATAGTTGTATCAATTAATTTTATCTCATGAACTCATCTGAACTCACTACCGTACCTAATTTAAGTAAAGCACAGCAAAAAATGCGAACGCAATACCCGATTATTGCTAAAGAAGGCCGCCTAATTATTGCAATTACTTTGGCAATAGCTTTGCTTATTCATTACTATATCCCTGCAATTAGCTTGTTAGGCTGGGTGCTTTTACTATTTGTAGTACAATTTTTTCGTGACCCAATTCGTCTTGCAGCTGGCGGTGATAAAGACATTACGTCACCTGCTGATGGCCGTATTGTCGTTGTTGGAGAAGCTATTGATCCTTTACTTAAAACGCCTGCTTTAAAAATCAGTGTATTTATGAATGTATTTAATGTGCATTCAAATAAAGCACCTACAACGGGTACGATTATTAATAGAGAATACCATGCAGGTAGTTTTCTAAATGCTGACTTAGACAAAGCCTCTGAAATGAATGAGCGTTGTGGTATTACCATTAACCGTGCTGATGATGTTAATGTCACCTTTGTACAAATTGCAGGTTTAGTCGCCCGCCGTATTTTAAATTACACCACAGTCGGCGATACTTTAAATAAAGGTGATCGCTATGGTTTTATTCGTTTTGGTTCGCGTGTTGATGTTTATCTACCGCTGACTGCTCGTCCACGCGTAGCGGTTGGCGATGTAGTGAGTAATAATAGCTCAATTTTGGCTACACTGTTATAGTATATTAATATATATATTGATATATATATTGATATGTATATTGATATGTATATTGATATGTATATTGATATGTATTAAACTTAATAAAGCATTAACAAAGCATTAGCATTATCATTATGGTGAACTCTAAAAATAATACTGATTCTGTTGATAATATCATCAATGATTCTACCGATATAAACTATGTATCAGACGCTGAAGACAACCATGAAATTGTTAATTTACCGCGAATGCCGCATCCTGGGATTTACTTAATTCCTAATACGTTTACTTTAGCTGCTTTATTTAGTGCATTTTATGCTATTGTTCAGGCGATGAATGGTAACTTTGAATATGCGGCTATGGCTATTTTTGCTAGTTTAGTCTTAGACGGAATGGACGGCAGAATTGCCCGTTTAACCAATACGCAGTCATCTTTCGGTGAGCAATTTGATAGTTTGGCGGATATGGTCTCATTTGGCGTTGCACCTGCTTTAATTATGTATGAATGGCAATTAAAAAGTTTGGGTAAATGGGGTTGGTTAGCTGCATTTATTTATGTAGCGGGAGCCGCTATTCGTTTAGCACGGTTTAATACCAATATTAAAGTGATTGATAAACGCTTTTTTCAGGGATTACCTAGCCCTGCTTCAGGGGCTTTATTGGCGGGTTTTGTATGGTTAGTCGTAGATTTACGGGTATCTTTACAAGAATATAGGTTGGAAACAGTTTGGGTTGCTTTTATCTTAACTGTCTATGCAGGTGTTAGTATGGTCAGTAATGTGCCTTTTTGGAGCGGTAAATCATTGACTTTAAGAAAAAGTTTGCCTGTTTGGTCTTTGGGGCTGGTTGCATTGATTTTTGTATTAATTTCTAGTAATCCACCTTTAGTATTATTTGGTGGTTTTGTGCTGTATGGCTGTTCTGGTTATTTAATTAGTATGTATCGTTTTTTAAAACGAGTTTTTCAAGCTAAAAAGCACGCTTACTCTAAAAAATCACCCTAAAAACTGAACTATTTTTTAATATCTTTTTAATATCTTTTTAATATTTAATCATTTAATCATTGTGATAAATCATGCACATTGCCCTAGTCCCTGCTGCAGGTATAGGACAACGGTTTAACATACATACTGTTAATCAACGTCCTAAACAATATACACATTTAAATGAGAAAACGATGCTAGAGCATACGGTGCAAGCATTATTGAATTTTTCTGATTTTGTGCAAGTATTGGTTGTTGTATCGCTAACTGATACTGATGCAGCTTATTATTTATCTGATTTGTTGAAACAGTATTCTGATAGATTAATACTCAGCTTTGTTGGGGGTGAAACCCGTGCCGCTACAGTAAGCAATGGCTTAAAAGTATTAATCAAACAAGGTTTTGATGACAATACTTGGATATGGGTTCATGATGCAGCGCGTCCAGC
>JBDLSY010000047.1:0-3430 GCA_039805985.1 Pseudomonadota bacterium
CCCCGAAGATCAGTTGGGTTTACGTGTATCAATACAGGGTCTTTTGTTAGATGAAATTGCAATGTCTGGTCCTGCAGCACAGTCGGGTTTGAAAAAAGGCGATATTTTAAATGCAGTTAATGGTATATTGATTGATACGCCTGAAATATTATTTAATGAATTAAGCCGTTATACATCTGATAATTTGCTTGGTTTAAATTTAACTGTATCTAGAAAAGATACGCAGCAATCATTCAATGTTCAGCCCATTAAGGACAAACAAGGCAATTATAAAATTGGAATTAAATTTAGTCATTTGTTTATGAATATCCAACAGTCACCTAATTTAATTGATTCATTCTATAGTGGTATTAATGATACTTATGTAACCAGTTATTTGACCATAAAAGCATTAAGTAGAGTCATTTCATCACCTTTTACTTCAAATGAAGTGGGTGGTCCTGTAGCCATTGCAAATATAGCTAACACGTCAGTTCAGCAAGGTTGGGCAAGTATAATTGCTTTTTTAGCAGGGCTTTCAATTAGTGTTGGTGTTTTAAATTTATTGCCTGTTCCTATGCTAGATGGTGGACAAATAGTTTATCATTTAGTCAGGCAATCGTTACGTAAAACTGGTTTGGCGTCTAAAATAGAAAGCAAGTCAGTTTCAAACTATTTAAATAAAATATGGTCCTATACGGGAGTTGTATTTGTACTGCTTTTAACTCTAATTGCTTTAGCCACAGATATTAAAACATTTTTTTAAAAAAATAGTTAAAAAGATAGTTAAAAATATATAAGAAGAATAAATAATTCAATATAATTCCAAATCGTTTGAAATATCCCATGAATAAAAAAATATTTACTCCTAAGCACTTTTTTAAAACTTCAACAGTGCTATCAGCCTTGTTAGTACTTACTTTTAGTACAAGCGTACAAGCAATTACGCCTTTTAAAGTGCGTGACATTCAGGTCCAAGGCCTAAATCAAGTTGATTTAAGTACAGTATTGACTTATTTACCTGTAAAAGTGGGTGACACGGCTAATGATGCTTCAATTAACAGTGCCATTCAATCATTATTTGGTACAGGTCTTTTTTCTGAAGTAGATATTCAATCCATTGATAATGTTTTGCAGCTTAAACTCTTGGAGCGACCGTTTATTTCGTCAGTTTCTTTTGTAGGGAGTAAAGAGTTTGATAAAGCAGAATTAATATCAATAGCTAAAAGTTCTGGTGTTGTTGAGGGCCGTATGTTTGACAAGGCAGCATTAACAAAGTTAGAAAATGATTTAAAAACGGCTTATTTAAGCCGTAGTAAGTACAGTGTAAAAATAAATACTACTACAAATATTTCAGATAAAAATAAAATTAACATCGTATTTAATTTTATTGAAGGTCATTCAGCAAAATTTAAAGAACTTAAAATACTAGGCTTAAAAAGTTTTTCAGAAAAACAAATTCTCGCAGAAATGGAATCAAGTCAACCTCATTTAATGAGTTGGCTTACTAAATCTGATTTATTCTCTAAAGAAAAAATAAATACTGATTTAGACAAAATACGTGCTTTTTATTTAAGACATGGTTTTCTTGAATTTTCAATTGATTCTAATCAAATTAGTTTATCGCCTGATAAACAGGATGTTTTTTTGACACTTATCATAAACGAAGGACAACAATTCAATTTGCAAAATATTACCTTTAAAGGTGGTACACCTGAACAACAAACGTTACTTAAATCATTAGTTACTATTGAAAAAGGTGTTTTATTTAATGGTGATACTTTTAATAGTTTATTGTCCAAAATGCAAAGTAAGCTAGGTGAACTAGGGTTTGCTAGTGGACAAATCAATCCAGTTCCTAAATTAGATTATGAAAAACAAACCGTTGATTTTGAAATTGAGATTGACCCAAAGGAAAAGACGTATGTACGTAAAATCAATATTGTTGGAAATACAAAAACAAGAGATGAAGTCATTAGACGCGAGTTGCGTCAAATAGAAGCCACTTTTTATGATGCCAATAAAATTGTTCAGTCGCGTGATCGGATTGACCGCTTGGGTTTCTTTAAAGAAGTCAATATTGGATGGGTTCCAGTAGAAAATGCTCCAGAACAAGTTGATTTGACTGTTGAAGTCGTCGAAAAATCAACTGGTAATATAAACTTTGGCGTTGGTTTTAACTCAACAGACAAAGCATCTATCAATGCAGGCGTAGCGCAAGATAATTTGTTCGGATCAGGTAAAAATTTAAATTTTAATATTAATTCTGCCAAAAATAACCGCTCTCTATATTTATCTGCTACAGATCCTTATTTTACTAATAGTGGCATCTCTAGAACTGTTGAGGCTTACTCTCGCTTTAATACTTTACAACAGTCTGGTGTTGATCGCGTGGCTATACGAACCAACGGTGCATCAGTTCGTATGGGAATGCCTGTTGGAGAGGTTGATGCTTTATTTGTTGCCCTTGGTGCTGAATACACTGGTGTTAAAACATTTGAAAATGCTCCACCGCGTTATATTGATTTTGAAAAAAATATAAAAGGTTCGGCTACTTATCCGCTGCTGACGTTATCGTGGGTTAGGGATAGTAGAGACAGTGCATTGTCACCTACAAAAGGCAGCTTAATTAAAGCGAGCCTTGAGACCTCCTTTGGTAAAGAAGTATCCTTTGCTAAAGCGGGCTATCAATACCAAACTTTTTATCCGATTAATAAATATTTTACCTTGGCGTTTAATCTTGACACTGGTTATGGTAGGGGTTTAGAAGGGAAAACTTTTCCATTTTTCAAAAATTATTTTGTGGGTGGTGTAGGCAGTGTGCGTGGTTACGAAGGCAATACCTTAGGATCATTGGATACTAATGGTGATTATATTGGCGGTGCCAGTAAAATAGTGATGAATACAGAAGTTTTGTTTCCAGTTCCAGGTGCTGTAAAAAGTAAAGAAGTCCGTTTATTTACTTTTGTTGACGCAGGTTATGCTTGGGCTGAGAAGCAACGCATTTATACAAAAGATTTACGTTGGTCTGGCGGCGTAGGTTTAAACTGGTTATCACCTATTGGACCATTAAAATTTTCTTATGGTATTCCATTTAAAAAAACTGAACAAGATAAAATTCAAAAATTCCAGTTTCAAATAGGTACAGGATTTTAAAGGTTATTTAATTAAAAATTAGTTAATATTACGGTAAATATTAGCAAATATTATACTTAAGTATTGTTTTCAAATATTTTTTAACTTCAACTATATTACATCAAAGAAAGTATTGGTATGACATCAACTAAAAAAGTGTTCATTAAATTGGTAGCGGCTAGTTTGCTACTATCAACAACTGTTTACGCAGAGTCAAAAATAGGTTTTGTTAATACAGAAAAAATTCTAAAAGAATCGCTTCCCGCTCAAGAAGCACAAAAATCTCTAAGTAAAGAATTTTCTAAGCGAGAGTCTA
>JBDLSY010000048.1:0-5123 GCA_039805985.1 Pseudomonadota bacterium
ATTTTAAAGGCACAACCATTCAGCAGTTAAACACTTTGAACTTAGCTGCTGAATATGTACAACAATCCAAAGAATTTGAAACTCGATTTATGGGATTAATTAAGCGGCTAAAAGCCGCTTATGATATTTGTGCAGGAAGCGAACAATTCACACAACTGGAAAGAGATTATACTCACTTTTATTTGGCAGTTCGTTCCATAGTATTCAAATTGACTAAAGGCAATGCACCCGACACAGCACAGATGAACGCAAAAATTCGTGAAATGATAAAAGAAGCTTTACAAAGTGAAGGCGTAGAAGAAATTTTCAAACTTGGTGACAAAGCAGAAACCGAACAAGACATTTTTGATGAAGATTACTTGGCGAAGATTGATAAAATCAAATTGCCGAATACGAAAATCAAATTGCTTCAACAGTTGCTTGCCAAAGTGATTGGAGAAATGAGAAAGGTAAATCGGATAAAAGGAATTGACTTTACAAAAAAGATGCAAGCCTTGGTTGAACGCTATAACGACCGCGATGCAAACGATATTTTGAAAAGTGAAGTTTATGAAGAAATGGCTTCCGCTTTGACAGATTTGATTTGGGAAGTTCGCAAAGAATTTTCGGCAGGTGACACTTTAGGAATTGACTTTGAAGAAAAGGCATTTTATGACATCTTGAAAGAGCTGAGTGTAAAATACGACTTCAAATATCCTGACGATAAAATGATTGAATTAGCAAAGGCTGTGAAAGACCTAGTTGACGGACAAGCTAAATTTCCTGACTGGAACAAACGAGACGACATCAAATCGGCATTGAAAGTTGGATTGATTCTCTTGCTTGACAAGTTTGGATATCCACCAGTCGAAAGAGACGAAGTATATTTAGAAATTTTTGAACAAGCAGAGAATTTTAAAAAAAATCAAAAAAAGTAATAACCAAAAATTTTGGAATGCGTCTTTATATTTGCCAACGCATAACGAAATAACAAAAAATAAACAGACATAAAAAATTACTGGAGAAAAGAAAATACTATAGTATTTGGTGTTCAACGCGTAAAACAAAAACCGCAATATTGCATTAATACTGAAAAATCTTAATGCTTAAAAAGACTGGGTGCTTCAACTTTATATTTATTAACTATCAATTAAATTTAGAAATTATCATTTAGAAACTATCAATCACTATGACCATCAAATCTACGCGAAAACCATTAATTTTAGGCAATTGGAAAATGCACGGCAGTTACGATAATAATTCTGAACTGATTAATGCCATTTTAACGGGTATTAAAACGGATAACACACCTGCATTAACTGATATCGGAATTTGTGTACCACACGTTTACCTATCACACACCGAAGATTTATGCTTTAGCCAGCCTTTATTTTACGGTGCGCAAGACTGCTCGGCTTTTGCCCAAGGGGCTTATACGGGTGATGTTTCAGCGACAATGCTCACGGAGTTTGGTGTACATTATGTATTGGTGGGTCATTCAGAACGCCGTTTATATCAACACGAAACTTCAAATACTGTTGCATTAAAGGCTAAACAAGCACTGCTATCCGATATTACGCCCATTATTTGTATAGGTGAAACATTAGCACAACGTGAAACCGATACAACATTAGCCGTATTAACTGAACAATTACAGGCCGTTTTAAGTGTATTGGGTTCAGATTCTATTGAAAAATGTGTCATTGCTTATGAACCTGTGTGGGCAATCGGAACAGGTAAAACCGCTACACCCGAAGAAGCACAAGCTGTGCATGCCTTTTTACGCAATTGGCTCAATGAAAACCATGTAAATGGCTCAAACATGCGTTTGTTATACGGTGGCAGTATGAAACCAGACAATGCTGCCAGTTTGTTAGCACAACCCGACATTGATGGTGGCTTAATTGGTGGTGCAGCATTAAAAGCTGCTGATTTTTTATCTATTGTTACAGCAGCCAGTGCAACTTATAAAATAGAATAATAAAATAAAAAATACAGAGTACTAATACAGAATAAAAAATAAAACAAAAAAAAATAGTAAACAATAAATAGTAAACAATAAATAATAAATAATAAAATTTACTATTTAAAATAGCCCGTTTTAAATGATTCAATGCCCAGCTTAACGCCCGTACTACTGACCGAAAAATCTACACAAAAACTACCTCGGCCATTACTATTATTTATGCTGGTAGCCTATGTACTGTGTGGCATTATAGGTAAAACGCCTTGGCGTGGTGAAGACGCGATTGCTTTCGGAATGGCACTTTCTTTTTCACAACACATGGGTGTTGATTCATTGCAGATGGTAGCCAATGCAGAAGTGGCCCAGTATGGCCCTATTTGGTTTGCGTTGTTAGGGATATCTATTCGTTTTTTACCTTTTTTACCCGCCCCAATTGCAGCAGCTATTCCTGTGATTGCTTCTTTACTATTGGCAGTATATGCTTTGTGGCAAGCTACTTTTTATCTTGCTAAAACATCAGCCGCTCAACCGCTTAATCTAGCCTTAGGGGGGCAGCCACAACCCGTTGCTTATGCAAGAGCCGTAGCAGACGGGGCAGTTTTACTACTGTTAGCTACGGTAGGCATTGCCCTGCCATTACACGAAATGACTGCCTTGTCATTTCAATTTACACTGTTGTCTACTGTGTTAGCTGGCTTAAGTGTGAGTCTACACCATGAATATAGACGCATTGCTTATGCTGCAATATCAGTATCTTTGATACTATTGGGTGCAAGTGTAGGATTACATTCAACAGTGACTGTCTGTGTATGGTTATTATTATTAATGCAGCTACCTGCTTGGCGATTTTTGTATAAAGCCTTGCCTATATTATTGCTATCAGCGGTACTGGGAGTATCGCTACCATTTTTTTGGGCGTATTATTTAAACCAAACCCACTACATTGATGCACTATGGGTATGGAACTTGTCGCAATTTGCTTGGATAAGTTATGACCGCTTAAAGTGGCTGTTAAGTAATATATGGTTTATCACTTGGCCTGCCTTGCCCTTTGCTTTGGTAGCATTATGGCGTTGGCATAAACATTGGCACACTGCCCATATTGGTTTGGGCTTAAGCTTTATCAGCGTTATGTTGTGCAGTTTATTAACCCATACACAAGTCACTCAAGCCCACTTAATGGCAGTTGTACCAGGAGCATTGATTTTGGCTGCTTTTTTATTGCCTGCATTACCACGAATATGGATGAATGCCATTGACTGGTTTGGTATTATGGCTTTAAGCTTTTCAATCACTTTATGTTGGCTAATGTGGGTTGCTATGACATTTAGCTGGCCTGCTGATTTGTCGCGTAATATTATGCGGCTTGCCCCTGGTTTAAATACAGATATTCGCTGGTTTAATGTCTTAGTCGCTAGCTTGGCGACATTATTGTGGGTATTTGTAGTACGTTGGCGATCTTTGTCTGCTAAAACAGTGATATGGCGTGCTGCAGTCATTTGGAGTGCAGGGTCTTTAGCTATTTGGATATTAATCGGTACTTTGTTTATGCCTTGGTTAAACCATGTAAAAACGTATAAACCAGTTGCACTGGCACTGAAAGCAGCATTTGATAGTCCTATTAAAAGTACGCCTAAACTTTCTAATTTAATCGTTGATTTAAACTCAACTATCATCAACAATACCGATGAATTAGCCAATATCGTTAGTTTTAACCCACTGATTACCTCAATTAATTTACCCTTTTGGTTAATGAAACCGCCTGTAAAGCAGTCAGTTCAAATAACACAACCAGCATGTATTAGTTTATTAAAAGTGGGTTTAGCACAACGGGCTATTTTGGCGTATTTTAGTGGACTGAATTTTGAGCCACAATCTTTTTTAAATACGCACCAAATTAACTCACAATCTGAACAAGCCCCTTTGAATATGCCCCATACGGTGGCCTGTGATTGGATTTTAGAATATGCAACGTTAAATACTTTGCTTCCGCTTAAACCAATACCTTATTTAGCAGACAACTCGCAAGCCCCTAAAGGCCGCTGGGTGTTACGTTGGGAAGGACGACGATTTATTGAAAAAGATGAACGGTTTAGATTGTATCAACGAACAAAAACAACAGAATTTTAAAGCGACATAGATTAATTACGCGGTGGGTCAGGTACATAGTTATTATTTGGAAACGCATTGGGTATAGGCTGTTGTGCATGCGTTTCTGGTGTCCAGCGCAGCACACCACGTGCGACTAAATTGTCAATAGTATCATAACGAAGTACTATGAGTTCACTGGGTGTATGGCTGTCTCGTTTAAATGAAGCAACAGTAGATTGACTGACTTCGCGTACTCCGTGTTGAGTACCTAATTTTTGCGTATGTGCCGAACTAATTTCAGCACGTAGTCTGTTACCCTTCAGTATTAATGGTTTCTTTTGAGGATTTGATACATCTTCTAGTACCAGCGGTGAAGCTGGTAATTGATATTGTTCGGGGAAAACGGCGACACCAATCATACCTATATTATTAGGGCGGTTCGTACTTGCGGCATAACTGTCTGTAGGGTGAGCGAATTTAAATGCAGCAATTTCAGACTGGCTTTTACGCCAACCTGTAATACTATAATGCTTATTAGGTGACAACACATAACCACGCTGTAAAACATGGGCATCTTCACCTGTCACTACATTAACACCATCAATAGACACCGTTGCTAGAGCTTTACGGTCTTTAAGGCGACTACTTAAAGTAACGGCATAAGCAGTATTAGGCGTACCAGCGACCCAGTATTCTCTCTTAAAAAAATAAATAGGCAAAGGTTTATTTTGCTGCCTATCAATAATATTTACTTGAACTTGATTGCCTAAAGAGTCTAAAATTTGTGTATGCTCACTGGGTGCATACATGTATTGTGTATATGAATAGGGTAAATATTTAGGTTGGTGCTCTAAAGCATGTATGTGTGTATTAACCACCATACTTGCCGCCAGTAGTAAAATATTCAATTTTATTTTATGACGATTATTAATAGATACAGATACATTGGCATTGGCTTTTTTAGTTAATGGCATAAAAATCCTAGGAGTAAAATAATATACGGATGTAATTTTATAAACGTTATTTAAATAAAATCTTAATATACTATTTATTATTAACCTGATGCGGTTTTGTATAGGCCACTTTT
>JBDLSY010000049.1:0-2807 GCA_039805985.1 Pseudomonadota bacterium
TTTGCAATTACCTAGTATTTTATATAAAAGCGATAATTATTTTAGTAATCTTGCACTACCGCCTGTATTAATAGCGACACATTGGCAACACCAATTGTTATTAAATGCCTATCAAGAGCAATTTGTGCGTCAAAATGATACTTTTTGGCTAAGTGCCGAAGTCAATACAATAGATGACATCAATATTGCTCATCAATTAGGCTGTGATTTTGTAGTGATGAATGCATTAAAAAATTGGGGTGATTTAAGTGAACAGTTACTTGATGTGAGTGTGCCTGTATTTATTGATATTAGTCATTTAGACCTTGAACCAAACTTTGCTTTAAGCCTTGCTAGGGCATCAGGTGCATTAGGTGTTGTTGTAAAACAGAGTACTTAAATAATGAATAGTATCAACATAAAATAAGACTGATAAAATAAGCATAAAATAAGCGTGAAATAAGCGTGAAATAAGCGTAAAGTAATTAATTTAATACTGTAAAATCAAATAATTTAAAATTAAATTTTTAATAAAAATTAATATTAATCCTTAATTTAATCCTTAATGAGTAACTATATGACTGTCATGAGTAACACCCCTCAAACTGCTGTACAAGTAGCCGAACGTGCCAAAGCCTTATCTGCTGCTTTATCACAAATTGAAAAACAATTTGGTAAAGGCTCAATTATGAAGTTTGATTCAGCTGCACCTGTAGCTGATATTCCTGTTGTATCCACAGGCTCTTTAGGTTTAGATGTAGCACTGGGTGTGGGTGGTCTGCCGCGTGGTCGAGTGGTAGAAATTTATGGCCCAGAATCTTCTGGAAAAACCACATTAACTTTACAAGTCATTGCTGAAATGCAAAAATTAGGAGGTCAATGTGCTTTTATTGATGCCGAGCATGCTTTAGATGTTCAATATGCCCAAAAATTGGGTGTTAATTTAGGCGATTTACTCATTTCTCAACCCGATACAGGTGAACAAGCCTTAGAAATTGCCGATGCTTTAGTCCGTTCAGGCAGTGTTGATTTAATTGTGGTGGATTCTGTCGCTGCTTTAGTGCCTAAGGCTGAAATTGAAGGCGATATGGGTGATTCACTGCCTGGCTTACAAGCGCGTTTAATGAGCCAAGCCTTGCGTAAACTAACAGGACAAATTAACCGTACGAATACTATGGTCATTTTTATTAATCAAATTCGTATGAAAATTGGTGTTATGTTCGGTAGCCCTGAAACAACTACGGGTGGTAATGCTTTAAAATTTTATGCCTCTGTGCGTTTAGATATCCGTCGTATTGGGTCTATTAAAAAAGGGGACGAAGTCGTTGGTTCAGAAACGCGGGTAAAAGTGGTTAAAAATAAAGTTGCACCGCCCTTTAAATCTGCTGAATTTGATATTATGTATGGCAGCGGTACTTCGCGTGAAGGTGAAATCTTAGATTTAGGTTCAGCCAATGATATTGTTGAAAAAGCGGGCGCATGGTATAGCTATGGTGGTGAACGAATTGGACAAGGTAAAGACAATGCCCGTGAATTTTTAAAAGAACACCCTGAAATGTCAATAGAAATTGAAAATAAAATTCGTCATAAACTAGGGGTTACTTTGCGTCCCTCTAAAGACATAGTCAGCAAAACATCAAAAGCTGACAATAAAGTAGACAGCAAAGTAGAAAAATCAAATAAAAAACTATCGCCCGCTGCCACGATAATCACTGAACCTAGTAACAGTGTTGAGCCTTTAGCTTGATTAAAAAATATCTATATATAAAAAGTACTTAAACTTTAACTTGTGTAATGAATACTGTATTGCCCAATCACCGTATCATTAAAGCACGTGCGGTTTATTATTTATCTAAACGAGACTATAGCCGTAGTGAACTCACTAAAAAACTAGCTACGGCTATTTATATAAAAAATGACTCTCTTGAAAATACTGATTTAACTGCTTCACTTAGGCATCCGACTATAGAAGAGATTAACGAAGTACTTGATGATTTACACAAGCAAGGTTTTTTGAATGATGCACGTTTTGCATCAAGTACGGTAAAGCGACAGGCCGTTAAATATGGGGCAGCACGTATCTCTTTTGTTTTGTCTCAACACCAGTTGGATACTGACACAGTTTCTGATTTAATTCAAGAACTTAAAGACACTGAACTTCAGCGTTGTTATACGGTATGGTTAAAGCGATTTGATGGCTATGGTGTCGATGTGTTACGGTTACTAAGTTACCCAGATAGACAAGTCGCCCTAGGTAAACAAGGACGATTTTTAACGCAACGAGGCTTTAATGCCGATGTAATACGAAAGGTATTACAAGGCTGGCAGCCCGATACTTTGTAGATTAATGTTTACTTCTGTGTACACCAACCTTCTTGTAGCCAATCTTGTACAATATTTAGAGCATCTTTGCTTAATTGAATTAAGTCGTCTGTAGTTAAATAACGCTTATTGGCTAAATTAGACAACACAGTCCAATCTGAACCTTCCGCAGCAAAAGCAAAGCCTTCAATAAATATAAATTTAGGGCTATAAAGCATACGCGTACCAGCAGGTAAATTTAGATTAATTTTAAGGTTAATGCTTGCTCGTGGAGTAGCTACAGCATAGTCACGGTTTGAACGGGTTAATAAACAGCCTAGATGCTCTTCTAATACTGAATCATTTAACCAATGATTGAGTGCATCTTTATAACATTGAACATCGCTATCCGTTAATTGTGCGGTGTGTATATTTGGCGTAACCGCATTTAATAGTAGTTGCGGTGAATCATCATCGCCCTCTTCATTATTAAGCATACCCAACAAATCATCAACCGCATCATGTAG
>JBDLSY010000050.1:0-5320 GCA_039805985.1 Pseudomonadota bacterium
CTTTGTATTTAAACAACATTCATAACATTTTAGTACTTGTAATGAGTTGTAATTTTTTACTATTATTAAGCTTCGTTGATAATTAGCTTAAAAAGATTAAAAAAAATTAAAAAAGATTAAAAAAACTCATTTTTTACTTGCACAATAAAAATATATAGGGTATCTTGTTATGGTAGCAATGGTTTACAGCTACTGTCGCTAAATTGTTCTTGTGTGTTTTGGGTCTCATTTAGAGTTTTTCAAAGCGTTCTTGCCAAACTAGCCATGTAATCCAACCTTTGCGCTCGCAAGTACGCATGTTTTGCGGTTTTTATTGTTATTTTCAGGAGTTCTCATGCCTACAGGCATCGTTAAATGGTTCAATGAATCAAAAGGTTTCGGTTTTATCGCCCCCGATGAAGGCGGTCCAGATTTGTTTGCACACTTCTCTGACATTCAATCGTCTGGCTTTCGTGTTTTGTTCGAAAACCAAACAGTTACGTTTGAGTTAAAGCAAGGCCCAAAAGGCGCACAAGCATCTGACATCAAGCCAGGTCCAGAACCTGAAGGTGCGCGTCGTCGTGCACCTGCTGGTGGCAATGGTGGCGGTGAAAGTTTCGGCGGTCGTCGTGAAGGTGGTGGCGGTTTCGGTGGTGGTCGTCGTGAAGGCGGTGGCGGCTTTGGTGGTGGCGGTCGTCGTGAAGGCGGCGGCGGCTATTAATATTTACTTAGTTAATTAACTAATTTAAGTAAATTAATAAACATAGTCTAATTTATCCAGCTACTAAGTTAATATCGATAGTTAGTATTAATATTAATTTAGTAGTTTTAGACTAAGCCATTCAAAGTTTATCCCAGTTAATACAAGCTAGCGCTGGTTTTAATTGGGATTTTTAACGTTTTTAATGCGTATATCCAGCTTCTACTGCGTTTAAACCATTGTATTGGCGTATGACTGTAGATAAAAATTGCACAAGCAATTAATCAAAATGATAAGTCCATGTATGGCTCTCATACTGTCGTCACAGATATTAATATTTTGTAACGATGGAAGGCAAACCTATTACGTCATTTCGTCTTATGACAGTACCAAAGAAGCTGAATTGATGTGAATTATGGCGATATTGCTATATTGTTTAATTATTTAGACTGTATCCTACTCTAATACTGAATGGATACTCACCTGATACAGGCTTTGGAAAAGGATCGCAGCGTCGTAACGCACGCTCCACAGCTAAATCATAAGCATTATTACCACTAGATTTAGTTAAACTTACACTATTAGGTGAACCTGCAGCACTTAATTTAACCATAAATTCAACCCGTGGATTTGAATCTGATACATCGCTATAACGCAAATTAGGTTGGACACATTGTTTAAGCCTTTCTCCCCAGCCTGCACCTAAATCTCTAATATTAGCGGTTTGCGGACGATTAGACGCCATAGTAGTATTTGATGATGCTAACGCCTTCATTTGATCTATTCTTTTAAAATATGCAGCCTCTTTAGCAATTACCGCTGCAATAGTATCTTTAGCTTTTGCATCGGCTATATTTTTAAGTAAATCACTTTTTTTATCAATAGGTTTATCAATAGGTTTATCAATAGGTTTATCAACAGGTTTATTAATATTTTTATTAGCCAAAGGAACTGCTACTGGTTTTTTTGCAGGCGAAACGGTTGTCGTAGTCATTTTAAAATGATTAAAATTAGGTGATTTTTTAGAAGACATAACAACCAGTTTATCAGCTGATTTTAAAATAGGCGTTGATTCTTTTATGGGCGTATTTTTTACAATAGCCGCTTTGGTATCAGTTTTTGTATTAGTTTTAGTATTGCTTTGTTTTTTTTGTGTATAGGTAGGTACTGTCGGTATAGAAGAGTTAGACTGAAAATTGGACTGAAGATTAACAGACTTAGCAGCAGCAGGGCTTGGGGTAGCCTGTAGCGAAGGTAAATCTTGCCATAACTCTGCCTGAATAACGGGTACTTTAGGTAAAGGCGTTGGTGAATGTTGTACCCATAAAAGCAATATTAACAGCCCATACACTGACAATACTGTATACCAAACCCAAGCATATTTTATCGTTACAATTGGGACGGGCTTATCACCACAGCTTGCGATAGATTGCGTAACATTTAAAGAAGCATCTGTTTGTGTCATATTAGACTTTTTTCAAAACCCTATTTATATAAAAATAAGTGCTTGATTCTATACGGCTTAAAAAATACGGTTGTGATAGTTAAAAAACAACTAAGTACCACTAAAATTAACTATATTACATTTATTCAATACAGATTAACTAATTAAGATTGTATTTTTGGTGCAACTGATAACCCAACACGCTGAATGCCAGCTTCTTTTAAAACGTCCATTACCATTAAAACATGGTTGTACAAGACATTTTTATCTGCGGAAATAACAACTGGACGATTTTCACCCAACTGCATCCGACTTAATGCCAATTTTGAGACATTTTCTATAGTCGTAGGCTGCTCTAAAAAACGACTAGAATCGCGGTCTATTAACTGTAGTTGTCCGCTAGACTGAATCACTATTTCAATAGCAACAGAAGGGTTAGCACTGGCTTGACTCACTTGTGGTAAATCAACGGTACTGGGCGACGTTAACGGACTAGTGACCATAAAAATAATCAAAAGAACCAGCATAACATCAATATAAGGCACTACATTAATATGGCTATTTAAGCGACGTGGGCGGTTCGGACGGCGTTCAGACATAATAAATATTTTTATTTAATAGTTTTTAGTATTGCTACTTTAAAATAAGTTGAGTGGTGAAGGACTGTATATTAAATAAATTATTTAATAATTTATTTAAGCAATTTACTTAAGCAATTTACTTAAGCAATTTACTTAAGCAATTTATTTAAGCAAATATAAATAATACCACTAGTATTTTTAACGTGACTGACGTTGCAAAATATTTAGAAACTCATCAACAAATGTATCGAAACGGCCTGCCATCGTATCTACTTCAGCAGCATAGCGGTTGTAAGCAACTGTTGCTGGAATGGCAGCAAATAGTCCAATGGCTGTCGCAACCAGTGCCTCTGCAATACCTGGTGCAACATTAGCCAAAGTACTTTGTTGTACATTGACTAAACCGCGAAAACTATTCATGATTCCCCAGACTGTTCCAAATAAACCAATATAGGGTGACACACTACCGACACTGGCTAAAAAAGGCAAGCCCTTGTCTAAATTAGCTATTTCACGGCCATGCCCTGCTTGCATAGCACGCCTTGCCACATCTAGCCATAAAGCAGGGTCATCTGGGCGACTCTGACGGCTTTTTAAATAAGCTTGCATACCCGCCTCAAAAATACGTGCCAATGGGCTGGATATACTTTTTTTAAGTCCTCTATCGTGTTGTACTGTTTGATATAAAGCATATAAATCAGTACCAGACCAAAAAGTTTTTTCAAATAACTCATTCTTAGTACGTGCATCTTTTAATTGCAACCATTTTTGAACGATAGTCACCCAACTCCACACGGATAGACTTAATAATAAAAGCATCACAATTTGAACCAAGACGCTAGCTTGAAGCACTAAATTGATAAAAGATAAGTCTGTTTTCATAAAATACTGTAGGATATTACACAATTTTAGAATAAATTATTGTTAGGTATTATAAATTTTAACCGATTCAATTCAATTAATAGAATTAGTTGAATTGCTTGAATTAATTATAAAAATAACCCTTAAAAATTAGCATCAGCATTTAACATTGCCTGTAATAATTATTACAAGCTTTGTAACAAATATTTATTTAACGGATAATAAAGGGTGTAAAGCATCGTAAACTAAAGCTGGCATTCTCATTGGCTGACTATTGCTTGAATCAATGAAAACTAGGCGAATACTACAATCTGTAATTAAGATGTCTTCGCCATTTTTATGACGCATTGCTTTTTGACGCATGGTACAACTCACATTTTCAAGCGACTCAATCACAGTGTGTATAATTAACTCATCGTCTAGAAAAGAAGGTAAAACATAGCGAATTTGTAAACTTTGTACTACAAATACACCGCCTGTTGCCAGTTTCATTGCGTGTTGTTCAATATTAAAATGACGCAACCACTCGGTTCTAGCGCGTTCAAAAAAATGAAGGTATTTAGCATGATACACAATGCCACCTGCATCTGTATCTTCCCAATAAATACGCACAGTACTTTGAAAAACTGCATTTGCGGTCAGTGTATGTGCATCATTGGGTACAGTTGCCGATTCATTTGTACCATTAACAGCAGAGATTAGAGTAGTGTTCATCATTATTCCTATCTATTTTTTTAAATTAATTCTAAATTTTAAATTTTAAATTTATAACATTTTATAACTTATATAAAAATAGCAAAAAATTTTATTATTTAAACTGTACAGAGTGAACAGAATGGCTAAATCGTTATTTGTGCGTAAATCTCATATTGATAGATTTAAAACCATTTTTTTACATATTGTGCCAATATTAAAATAGCAGCGTAACGAGTTAATTTACCAGCAAACTGCCATAATAAGCACGGCAACCAAGGCAGTTTAAGCCAACCTGCTAACAAGGTCAATGGATCACCTATTATAGGTATAAAGCTGAAAAATAACATTTTTGCCCCTGCTTTCTCTAGCCAGCGTAGCATATTGGGCGACTGTGTTACTAATTTGGTATTAGCTGCCATTTTCTGTGCAGTAAACGCTACATAATAGTTAATCATACCGCCTAAAGTATTACCAAGCGTTGCTAATACGAGTGTTAAATTAACTTTATCGGGATTAACATTCACATAAGACAATACCATTACTTCGCTACTTAAGGGCAGTACTGTGGCAGAGGCCATGCACCACAAAAATAAAACAGGTAACGCGTATTCAGGTAAAGATAAGAAAATTGTAATTTGCTCGACAATTATATTGAACCAAGACATAAAAACCTTTCATAAAAGAAAGTATTTATACCAAACAGATAAGCACATTGTACAAAAAAGAAAACCAACCTTATCAGGGCTGGCTAGTATGGATTGAGGCGAAGGCCGGAATCGAACCGGCGTAGACGGCTTTGCAGGCCGCTGCATAACCATTTTGCTACTTCGCCACTTATTATTGGTTAATAAATATTAATATATTTGGAGCGGGAGACGAGATTCGAACTCGCGACCTCCACCTTGGAAAGGTGGCGCTCTACCAGCTGAGCTACTCCCGCATTGAGAAAGATATTATAGGCTTAAAAATTATCAGTGTCAAGACAATATCAAAAAATACAGTGATTCAATATATTAACCTATCACCGCATTAGTAAATAGTTCTTGTACATCATCTAAA
>JBDLSY010000051.1:0-5797 GCA_039805985.1 Pseudomonadota bacterium
TTTCAGTTTCTGCAATATGCGATGGCTGTACACTTTCTAATAAAGTAACGTGTAACAAACCTGCTTTTTTTAACCGTAAAAAAATAGTTTGAGGCGTACCAAGCAAGTTTAAAGAGGTAATCACTGAATGCGTCATAAAAAAGTAATAAAGTAATAAAATAACAAAATAATAAAGTAATGAAATAATAAAGTAATGAAATAATGAAATAATAAAGTAATAAAGTAATAAAGTAATAAAGTAATAAAGTTAAAACAATTGGCTTAAAAAATCTACTGAATTCGTAAGACGTACTCATCACCCTCTTTGCGTCCTAAAAAATTAAGTAAAGTACTCAACTGTTCTTGTGCTGTCGCTGTAGAACCTTTAGCACGTAGTTCAAACCAAACAACGCCTTCAGTAGATAGTTTTCCTGTCCCGCTAAGTATTAGCTTTGTTTTAAGTGGTACTGCTTCGCTAGTTGTTTTTAATGTAAGTAACCAACCTGTATTGGCTTCAGGGGTGACCAATAAATTGTAATCCCCTAAAAGAGCTGTACCAGTCAAAACAGTACGCAATTGATTAATAGCAATACGAAAATCAACTGCTGGCAAGTCGGGACTATTACTTAAATATATCAAACTATTCCACGCAAGCAAAGCATTTCCACTGGGCTTAATTGTGTTAAAAGGTGCACCTAAATAACTTAAACTGTCAATAGGCAATTGATATTGTCCTGAACTAAGCTGAATAAGTATCACTGGATTTATTAAACTATCAATGAACCCTTTATCAGTGAATCTTTTATTAATTAAAGACTTATCACTGTTGCCTAAAGTGCTACTCAATATTAATTGAATAGGTCTACTTAGTGCGGCACTTTGAACATTAATCACTGCGTTTAAAGCATTGTTTTGTTTATTTAATGTTAAACTCCATGCTATGACTTCGGGCATTAACAGTGTTTCTTTTTCAGATCGGTGTATCCGTATTTGTGCTGTACCTTGCCATACAGTTCCCCAAGTCCGTTCAAATGATATGAATCCTTTACTATAGTACCAAACAAAAGGCGACAACCAAGTAGCAGGTGCATTACCAATAATAGTACTTAGAATAACTGAACAACACAAAATAAAGACATAACGTTTTTTCATAGTGTTTATTTTTTATAGTGTTTATTTAAATATTAAATTTCAGTCATCAGTAAGACAATTAAACTAAAACAATATTGTCCAGGACTTCAGATTATATGTGAGTCACCTTTACAAAAGATTAATTATAAAATGCGGCTTTTTAAAGCGATTAGTCGTAATTAGTCGTAGTTTGAATTTTAAATTTACATACAATTTATATATAAAATTGTATGCTAAAATACAAGGCTATCTTGGTCGGGTTGCTATACTATAGTTTAGTACAACACAACTGTCCGCCAAGGCTGGTAGAGGCCAGTCGCCAAGTAAGATTTTGATTAATCTAAAATAATTTTTTATTGCTTTTATTGCTTTTTTTATTGCTTTTACTGGCTTTTATTGGCTTTTATTGGCTTTTACTGGCTATCTTTTTTTATTGTTCACCTATAGTCTCACATTAAGAGGTTTATCTTCATGAGTACAACCCAACAAAATTATACTTTTACCGAAAAAAAACGCATTCGTAAAAGTTTTGGTACCCGCACTGGTGGTTATCCTGTACCTTATTTGTTACAAACTCAATTAGATGCGTATGCCGCTTTTTTACAAGAAAATACAGCGCCATTAAAGCGTAAAGATGTAGGCTTACAGTCTGCATTTACCAGTATTTTTCCAATCGTCTCAAATAACGGTTTTGCTCGTTTAGACTATGTTAGCTACAGTTTAGCAGCCCCTGTGTTTGATGTGCGTGAATGTCAAATGCGTGGTCTAACTTTTTCTTCGGCAGTTCGTGCAAAAATCCGACTGATTATTATGGATTCTGAAGCCAGTAAACCGACGACAAAAGAAGTACGCGAACAAGAAGTGTACATGGGTGAATTGCCATTAATGACTAATACAGGTTCATTTGTAATTAATGGTACTGAACGCGTGATTGTTAGTCAGTTACACCGTTCACCAGGTGTGTTTTTTGAGCATGACAAAGGTAAGACACACAGTTCGGGCAAATTATTATTTAGTGCGCGCATGATTCCTTACCGTGGTTCGTGGTTAGATTTTGAATTTGACCCTAAAGACACTGTGTATATGCGTGTTGATCGCCGTCGTAAAATGCCTGCAACGATTATGCTTAAAGCGATAGGAATGAATCCAGAGCAAATTTTGGCTGAATTTTATCAGCAAGACGTATTTGATTTAATGCCTGATGGTGCGCAAATGCACTTTATATCGGAACGTATGTCAGGTGAAACCGCTCGTTTTGATATTATTAGTAACGACGGTGAAATTTTAGTTGCTAAAGATAAAAAGATTTCGGGAAAAGATTTACGCACTTTAAAAGACGCCAACTTAAGCCGTATTAGTGTTCCTGAAGATTATTTACTAAGTAAGACTTTAGCGTGCAATATTGTTAGTGATGAAGGTGAATTAATTGCTAATGCCAACGACGAACTCACTGAAGCTATTTTGAATAACCTGCGTACTGCAGGTATTACTCAATTTAAAACTTTGTACATTAATGATCTCAATCAAGGGCCTTACATTTCACAAACCTTGCGTTCAGACGATACGACCGACGAATTAACTGCACGTGTTGCTATTTATCGTATGATGCGTCCTGGTGAACCGCCTACAGAAGATGCCGTACAGACTTTATTTAAACGTTTATTTTTTGTAGAAGATACCTACGATTTATCGCGTGTTGGCCGTATGAAAGTCAATGCTCGCTTTGGCCGTCCTGATTCAACAGGCAGTATGGTACTCGATCACAGTGATATTTTAGAAACACTTAAAACGCTAGTGAATTTGCGTAATGGCAATGGTGTAGTTGATGACATTGATCACTTAGGTAATCGCCGTGTACGCTGTGTGGGCGAATTAACAGAAAATCAGTTTCGTAGCGGTTTAGCACGCGTAGAACGTGCTGTTAAAGAACGCTTAGGTCAGGCTGAAAGTGAAAATTTGATGCCACATGATTTAGTCAATTCTAAGCCTATTTCTGCTGCAATCAAAGAATTTTTTGGCTCAAGCCAATTAAGTCAATTTATGGATCAAACCAATCCATTGTCTGAAATCACCCATAAACGCCGTGTATCAGCACTGGGTCCAGGCGGCTTAACCCGCGAACGTGCAGGCTTTGAAGTACGCGATGTACATCCGACCCATTATGGCCGTGTTTGCCCCATTGAGACACCAGAAGGGCCAAATATTGGATTAATCAACTCGATGGCTTTGTATGCCCGTTTAAATGAATACGGTTTTTTAGAAACGCCATACCGTAAGGTAGAAAATACTCAAATTACTGACCAAGTAGACTATTTATCAGCGATTGAAGAAGGTACATTTGCGATTGCACAAGCCAATGCTGGCTTAGATAAAAATGGCAAAATGATTGATGAGTTAGTTGCTTGCCGTAAAGCGGGCGAAACGATGTTAATGCAGCCTTCGGAAGTGCAGTACATTGATATTGCCCCGTCACAAATTGTATCGGTAGCAGCATCGTTAGTACCCTTCTTAGAACACGATGATGCAAACCGTGCCTTAATGGGAGCCAATATGCAACGACAAGCCGTTCCTTGTTTGCGTCCCGAAAAACCCTTTGTAGGCACAGGCATTGAACGGACTGTTGCCGTTGATAGCGGCACTGCCGTACAAGCATTACGTGGCGGTTGGGTTGATTTTGTAGATGCTAATCGGATTGTTATTCGTGTTAATGATGATGAAAACATTGCGGGCGAAGTCGGTGTAGATATTTATAACTTAACTAAATTTACCCGCTCAAATCAAAATACCAATATTACTCAACGCCCTATTGTACGTAAAGGCGATATAGTCGCGGCTAAAGATGTAATTGCTGACGGTGCATCAACGGATTTGGGTGAATTGGCTTTAGGGCAAAATATGTTGGTGGGCTTTATGCCTTGGAATGGTTATAACTTTGAAGACTCTATTTTAATTAGTGAGCGTGTAGTCGCTGATGACCGCTATACCAGTATTCATATTGAAGAGTTACAGTGCTTTGCCCGTGATACCAAGTTAGGTAATGAGGATATTACCCGTGATATTAGTAATTTATCTGAATCTAAATTAAGCCGCTTAGATGATTGCGGTATCGTGCATATTGGTGCTGAAGTTAAATCCGGTGATGTGTTAGTCGGTAAAGTAACCCCCAAAGGTGAAACTACTTTAACGCCTGAAGAAAAATTACTGCGTGCTATTTTTGGTGAAAAAGCCTCTGATGTTAAGGATTCTAGTTTACGTGTGCCGCAAGGTATGAACGGGATTGTCATTGATGTGCAAGTGTTTACACGTGAAGGCCTTGAACGCGATAACCGTGCTCAAAGTATCATTGATGATGAGTTAAAGCGTTTTCGTCAAGATTTAAATGATCAATTGCGTATTGTTGAAACCGATGTATTCGACCGATTGTATAAAACTTTGCTCAATAAAGTAGGTAGTGGTACGCCCAAAAAATTAGCAAAAGGTACAATACTAACAGTAGAAGTATTGACTAATTTAAGTAAATATCACTGGTTTGAATTGCGGATAGAAGACGATGCTACTGCAAATGCTATTGAGTCGGCTAAAGACAGTTTAGAACAAAAACGACATGCCTTTGATTTAGCTTTTGAAGAAAAACGCAAAAAACTAACCCAAGGTGATGAACTCCCTGCAGGCGTATTAAAAATGGTTAAAGTGTACGTGGCAGTTAAACGCCGCTTACAACCGGGTGACAAGATGGCGGGACGGCACGGCAATAAAGGCGTAGTCTCACGTATTTTACCTGTGGAAGATATGCCACACATGGCTGATGGCACACCCATGGATATTGTACTCAATCCTTTGGGCGTTCCTTCGCGTATGAATGTTGGGCAAATTCTTGAGGTGCATTTGGGCTGGGCTGCCCGTGGTATTGGTCAGCGTATCGACGATATGCTAAAAGCACAAGCCAAAGTAAACGAAGTCCGTCAATACTTAGAAGCGGTATACAACAGTACGGGTAAAACTGAAGACATCAATGGTTTAAGTGATGAAGAAGTCCTTGCTATGGCCACTCAACTGGCTAAAGGTATGACTTTTGCAACGCCTGTATTTGATGGTGCTGCTGAAACTGAAATTGATATTATGCTTGATTTAGCGTATCCAAGTGAGGTAGTGGATACATTAAAATTAATGCCCTATAAAACGCAAGCAACTTTATTTGATGGGCGGACGGGTGATGCATTTGAGCGTTGCGTCACAGTTGGGATTATGCACGTACTCAAGCTACACCATTTGGTTGATGACAAAATGCACGCCCGTTCAACAGGGCCTTATAGTTTAGTGACACAACAACCACTAGGCGGTAAAGCACAATTTGGTGGTCAACGTTTTGGTGAGATGGAGTGTTGGGCATTACAGGCTTACGGGGCTTCTTATACTTTACAAGAAATGCTGACCGTTAAATCAGACGATATTAATGGCCGTACTAAAGTGTATGAAAGTTTAGTCAAAGGTGAACATACCATTGAGGCAGGTATGCCTGAATCATTTAATGTACTGGTGCAAGAGATTCGTTCGTTGGGCTTAGATATGGCTTTAGAGTAAAGCAAGGTTTAGCGGTAGCTAATAGACTACTTTCAAAACTGTATTTATACTAAAAAAGCTTTGATTCTAAAAGCGGTTTATTCTATAAATAATGCTTAGAATCAGG
>JBDLSY010000052.1:0-4598 GCA_039805985.1 Pseudomonadota bacterium
ACTGAAGGTATGAAACCGTTTTAAAAATAGTAAAATATTTTTTACAACTATTTTTACAACTATTTATATTATTTAATATAAAAACTTAAAAACTTAAAAACTTAAAAACTTAAAAATTTAAAATTATGTGGATTGATTCTCATTGTCATTTATCTGATGAACGCTTATTGTCGCAAGTACCGCAATTATTGACCAATATGAATACGCACAGCGTTGATGCTGCCTTAGTCATTGGTACAACGTTGGCTGATTCCGAAACTGTATTGGATATTGTAAACAATCATACGCATTTATATGCCAGTGTGGGCGTACACCCTGAATACAAAGACAGTAATGAGCCTACTATCCAATCATTACTGGATTTAGCGGGACGTTCGCCTAAAGTGCTGGCAATCGGTGAAACAGGGCTAGATTATCATTGGTTTAAAGCTGAATATGAAACGAACTCAGCCAATTTAGCGTGGCAACGGCAACGTTTTATTACGCATATTCAAGCTGCGATTACGTGTAACAAACCGCTGGTTGTTCATACCCGTGAGGCATCTAAAGATACGATAGCCATTTTATCGGCTGAAAATGCCAGTCAATGTAGCGGCGTGATTCATTGTTTTACTGAAACATGGGAAGTCGCTAAAGCGGCGTTAGATTTAGGGTTTTATATCTCATTTTCAGGTATTACTACCTTTAAAAATGCAACAGCCTTGCGTGAAGTTGCTTCAAAAATTCCCAGCGACCGTATTTTGATAGAAACAGATTCGCCTTATTTAGCACCTGTTCCCAAACGTGGCAAAGACAATCAACCCGCTTACGTGAGCCATGTAGGTGAATTTATTGCCCAGTTACGCGGTGTTGAACCGATAGATTTTGCACAACAAACCAGTCAAAATTTTTGGCGTTTATTTAGTCTAAGACTTAATCATACGCCAGTTTAAATTGGGTTTACTTTATTGAAAAACAGTGTACAACACATCATTTAAAGCCTAGTTTACAATGTTGTATTGTTTAATTTTTTACTTATATTTTATTTAAATACACCACTTTATTTTTAACATAGCTTATTTTAAGGAACACCATGCAAGTAACGATTGAAACATTGTCTGACGTATCAAGCATAACCCGAAAAATGAATTTCGCGGTTTTAGAGTCTGACGTGCAAACTGCGACTAAAAAGCAGTTACAAAAATTGAGTAAAACCGTTAAATTACCTGGTTTTCGTCCAGGTAAAGTGCCTTTAAGCATGATTGAAAAAAATTATGGTTACAGTGCATTTAATGATGCTTTAAATGAACACGTGGTTGATAGCTTTGCCAAAGCAGCTGATGCGCAAAAATTACGCATTGCAGGCCGTCCAAATATTGTGGCAATTGAAAATCACTCTAATTCTGAAGAGCTAGCCTTTAGTGCAACATTTGAAGTCTATCCAACCATTAATTTTGGTGATTTTAAATCAGTTGCTTTTGAAGCGTTTCAAGCCAATGTTACAGAACTTAATATTGAAGACACTTTAAATAAATTGCGTAAACAACGTGCAAGTTATGCTATTACTGACAAAACTGCTGAAAAAGGTGACAAAATAAATTGTAACTTTATTGGTAAAATCAATGGTATCGCATTTGAAGGGGGTACGGCTGAACAGTTTAATTTTGAATTAGGTGCTGGCCGTATGTTGCCAGAGTTTGAAGCGGCCGCAACAGGTATTAAGGCAGGCGAAACTAAGCTGTTTGATTTAACTTTTCCTGATAATTATTCGAGCGAAGCGGTTAAAGGTAAAACTGCACAGTTTGAATTAACTGCTTTAAGCATAGAATCACCAGTATTACCAGAGTTAGATGCTGATTTTGCTAAGTTAATGGGCTTTGAAGACGGCGATGTAGCAAAATTGAAAGCAGACGTTAAAGCTAATTTAGAGCGTGAAGTTAAAGGACGCATGCATTCTCGTAGTAAACAAGCTGCTTTAGATTCAATGCTGACTAATACTGGTTTTGATGCCCCTAAATCATTAATTGACGATGAGTGTGCTGCACAAAAAGAACAATTTAAAGAGCAGATGAAACGCCAAGGTATGACTGGCAATATGCCTGATTTGCCATTAGATGCATTTATTGAGCAAAGTACTAAACGTGTCAAATTGGGTTTGGCTTTGGGCGAGTTAATTGTACAAAATAAATTACAGGTTAAGCCTGAACAAGTCAGTCAAAGAATTGATGAAATCAGTGCTGGCTATCAAAAGCCTGAAGAAGTAGCTGCTTGGTATTTTGGTAGTCGCGAGCGTTTGCAAGAAATAGAAGCCGTTGTATTAGAAGACAATGCAGTGGAATGGTTACTAAATAACTGTATAGTGACAACTACGGTCGTGCCATTTGAAGAAGTAATGGCAGCCTAACGAAATTGTATTTTTATAAAACACCGTTAGTTAACACTATACGGTGCTTTTAATGTGTTGATACATTTTTACTTGTATTAGTCTAAGTCAATTAAGTTAATTAAGTTAATTAAGTTAATTTGAATTAATTAAATAATATTATATATAGGGTAATTTATGAGTTTTGATCTACGTGATTGGCACGCCAATCCTGAACGTAATACCCCCCAAAATTTGGGTATGGTGCCTATGGTCATTGAACAAAGTGGCCGTGGTGAACGCGCTTATGACATTTACTCGCGTTTGCTGCGTGAGCGGGTTATTTTTTTGGTGGGCCCAGTTAATGACCACAGTGCTAACCTGATTATTGCACAATTATTGTTTTTAGAAAGTGAAAATCCAGACAAAGATATTTCATTTTATATTAATAGTCCAGGTGGCAGTGTGTATGCAGGTATGGGTATTTACGACACAATGCAGTTTATTCGACCGCAAGTGTCTACTTTGTGCTGTGGTTTAGCAGCGAGTATGGGGGCTTTTTTATTGGCTGCTGGTGAAAAAGGGAAACGCTTTGCTTTACCTAATTCACGGATTATGATTCATCAACCATCAGGTGGTGCAAGCGGTCAAGCCACAGATATTCAAATTCAAGCGCGTGAAATTCAAGACTTAAAAGGCCGTTTGAATAAAATTTTGGCACACCACACAGGGCAGAGTATTGAACGTGTTGAGCAAGACACCGAACGAGACAATTTTATGTCTACCGAAGCAGCCGTTGAATACGGTTTAATTGATACTATGTTATTGAAGCGTCCAGGCCCTACGTCTGATTTAACACCTACTACGCCAAGTACAGGTGCAGCATAATGGCACTAGGAAAAACTCTATCTTGTTCTATTTGTGGACAAGCCGAACATCAAGTCCGTAAGCTGATTAACGCAGGTAAATTTTATATTTGTGATGCGTGTATAGCCGAATGTCAGGCAGTATTAGATGAAGAGCTGGGTACTACACCGCCTATGCAGGCTCCATCAAAACCCACTGATTTAACCGCAAAGTCGGCAAGTCAGCAGCAGGCTGAAATTAAAAAACTGCCTAAACCTGCCGAAATTAAAGCCACTTTAGACGAATATGTCATTGGTCAAGAAACCGCTAAACGGGTACTATCAGTCGCTGTATACAACCACTATAAACGTTTAGAACACGTCCAAAGTGCGCATACCGTTGAATTAACTAAAAGCAATGTACTGTTAATTGGTCCAACGGGTTCAGGCAAAACTTTATTGGCTCAAACTTTAGCCCGCCTGTTAGATGTCCCTTTTGTGATTGCTGATGCCACAACACTGACGCAAGCAGGCTATGTGGGCGAAGATGTAGAGAACATTATCGCTAAGTTATTACAAAATTGCGATAATGATGTCGAAAAAGCTCAACGCGGGATTGTCTATATTGACGAAATTGATAAAATTTCTAGAAAATCAGAAAATGCTTCAATTACTCGTGATGTATCGGGTGAAGGGGTGCAACAGGCATTGTTAAAGTTAATTGAAGGTACAAAAGCCTCTGTTTCACCTAGTGGTGGGCGTAAACACCCTGGTCAAAATACCGTGGTAGTAGACACGTCGCATATTTTATTTATCTGTGGCGGTGCATTTGAAGGCTTAAATAAAATTATTTCCGCCCGAACAGACAAGTCAAGCATTGGCTTTGGTGCACAAGTCCGCAGTATTGATGGGCGTAGTTTGACTGATGTATTCAAAGATGTACAGCCCGACGATTTAATTCGTTTTGGCTTAATTCCTGAAATTGTTGGCCGTATGCCTGTGATGGTGGCTTTAGCCGAACTGGATAAAACCGCTTTAATTAATATTTTAACTCAACCTAAAAATGCTGCTATTAAGCAATATGCTGCTTTATTAGCGATGGAAAATGTTGCCCTAGAAGTCACAGAAGAAGCATTAAGTGCAATTGCTGAACTGGCTATTGCCCGTAAAACAGGCGCACGGGGTTTGCGTAGTGTATTAGAAAATGTTTTATTAGATACGATGTATGAGCTGCCTAGCACAACTGATGTTGTTACAGTCGTTGTAGATGCTGATTGTGTCAATGGCAAACATACACCACAATTACTAAAAAAATCTTAATGCAAGTCCTAATGTTTTGCAAGTGTTAGTAGTTTGAGGAAAGTAAGAATAGACTTTTTTTAAAACCGTATTTACACCAAAAAATTTTAAAT
>JBDLSY010000053.1:0-7680 GCA_039805985.1 Pseudomonadota bacterium
TGACGATGAACTTAAAGCCAAAACACCTGCATTTAAGGCTCAAATAGCTGCTGGAGCAACTTTAGACTCCATACTCCCTGAATGCTTTGCCGTTGTCCGAGAAGCCAGCCGCCGTGTGATGGGTATGCGTCACTTTGATGCCCAAATGATTGGTGGTATGGTATTGCATTATGGCAAAATTGCCGAAATGCGTACGGGTGAGGGCAAGACACTAACAGCGACTTTGCCTGTTTACTTAAACGCATTATCAGGTAAAGGCGTTCATGTGGTAACGGTGAATGACTATTTAGCCCAGCGTGATGCCGAATGGATGGCAAAACTGTATAACTGGTTAGGCTTAACTGTGGGTGTTAATTTATCAACGTTAGAGGGAGAAAATAAACAAGCGGCCTATGTATGTGATATTACTTACGGTACTAATAACGAGTTTGGTTTTGATTACTTACGCGATAATTTAGTGATGAATGCCCATTCAAGGGTTCAACGGCCGCTAAATTTTGCGATTGTAGATGAAGTTGATAGTATTTTGATTGATGAAGCCCGTACACCTTTAATTATTAGTGGTGCTGCTGAAAATCACACGCAGTTATATCATCAAATAGACGGTGTACCGAGTTTATTAACGCGAATGACGCAAGAGCCAAAGCATACCGATGAAATAGCTCCAGCAGGTGATTACTGGATTGATGAAAAACAAAGTCAAATTCATTTGTCTGAAGCAGGCCATGAAAAAGCCGAAGGTATTTTAAGTGATTTAGGTTTATTACCCAAAGGAGTTAGTTTATATAGCTCACAAAATATTAATTTAATGCACCATATTATGGTGGCTTTAAAAGCCCATAAAATTTATCACCGCAATCAACATTATGTTGTTAAAGACGGCGAGGTAGTTATTGTTGATGAATTTACAGGGCGTTTAATGACCGGTCGCCGCTGGGGTGATGGCTTACACCAAGCGGTAGAAGCCAAAGAAGGGGTAGCGATTCAAGCTGAAAGCCATACTTTAGCTAGTGTAACCTTTCAAAATTATTTCCGTTTGTATACTAAATTAGGTGGCATGACAGGGACGGCTGATACAGAAGCCTATGAGTTTCAACAAATTTATAACCTTGAAACAGTCGTCATTCCGACTAATCGTCCAATGGTACGTAGAGATTTAAATGATTTAATGTACCGTAGTGTTGAAGAAAAGTATGAAGCTATTTGTGCTGATGTTAAAAATTGCTATGAACGTAAGCAACCCGTATTAGTAGGGACTACTAGCGTTGAACAAAGTGAACTTATTTCAAAAATATTAGACGATGCAGGGCTGCCACACGAAGTCCTCAATGCTAAACAACACGAACGTGAAGCACAAATTGTCGCACAAGCAGGTAAACCTAAAGCGATTACAGTCGCTACCAATATGGCAGGACGGGGTACTGACATCGTGCTGGGCGGTAATGTTGAAAAACAAATTCAATTTTTAGAACTAGATACTCAATTAACCCCTGAACAACGTGAGATTGCTGCAAAAAACCTTCGTGATGAATGGGCGAGTATTAATACAGCAGTCAAAGCGGCAGGTGGATTAAAAATTGTAGGCAGTGAACGTCATGAAAGTCGAAGAATTGATAATCAATTACGCGGCCGTTCAGGCCGTCAAGGTGACCCAGGTGAATCACGCTTTTATCTAAGCATGGATGATGAATTATTGCGTATTTTTGGTGGTGAACGCTTGAAATCAATTATGAATCGCTTAAAATTGCCACAAGGTGAACCGATTGAAGCGGGCATGGTAACGCGTAGTATTGAAGGTTCACAACGAAAAGTAGAAGGCCGTAATTTTGATATGCGTAAGCAGTTATTAGAGTATGACGATATTGCCAATGAACAAAGAAAAATTATTTATCAGCAGCGTAATGATATTTTAGACAGTGATACCGTCACTATTAATGCAATAGCCACTAATTTACGCCATGGAACTTTAACTGCGTTAATGACTGAATATATACCCCATGATTCATTAGAGGAACAATGGGATTTACAAGGCTTACAAACGATATTAGAAAAAGAATGGGCAATAGACTGTGATTTAACAGCATTGCTTAGTCAATCAACAGTCAGTGCAGATAATTTAAAAGCGGCGGTTATTACACGCGCTGATGCTTTGTATCAAGCCAAAATTGACTTAGTGACTGCTGATGGCTTTGCAGATTTTGAACGAACGTTAATGTTACAAACGATGGATTCTAAATGGCGTGATCACTTAACTGCTTTGGACCATTTACGTCAAGGGATTCATTTGCGTGGTTATGCACAGAAAAATCCAAAACAAGAGTATCAACGTGAAGCTTTTGAAATGTTTGGGGCGTTACTAGACCATGTGCGTAGCGAAATTACCCGTATCATTATGACCATTAAAATTCGTGATGCACAAGAGGTTGCACAAGCAGAAGCCGCACTAGAAGCAGCAGCAGTATTGGGTGACTTAACTTTACAACATGGTGAAAGTAATAGTGCTAATTCTAATGTGAGTACATCAATCACTGATGCAGCTAGTCAAAAAGCATCAAAAACTCCAAATAGCTCAAGACGCAATGATCCGTGTCCATGCGGCAGCGGTAAAAAGTTTAAATCTTGTCATGGTAAGTTAAATTAACTCAATATTTTGAAATATAACTTAACCCAGTCAGCCCCCAGCCCTTGTATTCAATTGTGCAAAATTGATGTTACTAGTGGCTGGTGTGTTGGGTGTTACCGTACTTTAGAAGAGATAAGTCAGTGGAGTACTAAAACTACTTGTGAACAATATGCCGTATTAGCGGTTTTAAGTGACCGTGCTAATACGGTGTTTTTGACAGATATTGCAATACCTTAACTATATAGGGTACAAACGTAATGGTTAAGGTATTTTTATTATGATTATTTCAAAGCTATCTTCAAAGCCCACTTTTAAATTATTACACCCATTTAGCCATATTATTTTAATTTTAAGTGCTTATTTGCCATTAAAATTTTTGCGTGGAATCGGTTGGTTATTGGGTACATTTGCGTACTATTTTAATAAAAAACGCCGTCATATTACCGCCCGTAATATTAAAATTGCTTTTCCAGAATTAACCAATAAAGCCAACGCTGCTTTAGTTAAAAAACACCTGCAATATATGGGTATGTCATTGTTAGACCGAGTCTGGCTGTGGTTTGCACCATTAACCACCGTAAACCACCGCCTTACATTAACGGGGTTTGAATATTTACCTAGCACGATACAAACAATAACAGCACATACAATTAAATCTCAAGGGGTTATTTTATTAGTCCCTCACTTCATTGGTTTAGAAGCAGCAGGGCCAGCTTGGGTATCTGAATGTCAAAAACGGGGTTTACCCGTGCCTGAATTTATTACTATTTTTCAAGCACAAAAAAAAAATTGGCAAGATACCTTGTATCGTTATGGGCGTGGTCGATTTTCTGATGTGTTGCAATTTACCCGTCAAGACGGTATTCGTCCTGTGATTAAAGGTATGCGTCAAGGGCGGCATTTTTATTGTTTACCTGACAATGACCACGGTGAAAAAGATGCAGTATTTGTGCCTTTTTTTGGTTTGTTGGCGGCAACATTGACTGTATTGCCTAAGCTTAGTCATTTAATGCAAGCCCCCATCGTTCCGTTAATTGCACGTATGACACCACACGGTTACTGTATTGAAGTACAGCAGCCATGGCCTGTAATGAGTAGTAACCCCAATGATTTAACCGCTGAATTAAGCCGTGTTAATGCCGCAATAGAACATTGGGTTCAGTCTATGCCTGAACAATATTTATTTAGTCACCGCCGATATAAAACCCGTCCAGAAGGACACACTGGTATTTATTAAAAAATAGTGATTAAAGCACTATATGTATTTTTGATTATTTTTGATTATTTTTATAATTCTTTATAATTCTTTATAATTTTTTATAATTTTTTATAATTTTTTATAATTTTTTATTGTTCTATATTGTTCTGTATTTTTTTCATTGTTTTTCACTATTCTTGATTATTTTATTAGTTAGTACTTACAATAAACCTTTAAACATTTTTATAATTTATTAGGAGAATTTTATGAAATTAGCCAGTAGTATTGCAGTTGCTTTGTCGTTAATGTTAGTATCAGGTGCGACATTAGCCAATAAGTTCACTTTAAAAAGTACGGATATAGCACATGGTGAATTTATGAAGAAACCGCAAGAGTTCCAAGGCTTTGGTTGCGAAGGTGCTAACTTATCGCCTCAATTGTCGTGGAGTGATGCCCCAGAAGGTACAGAGTCTTTTGCTATTACTGCTTATGATCCTGATGCCCCAACTGGAAGTGGTTGGTGGCACTGGCAATTAGTGAATATTCCTAAAAACGTAACGACCTTAAATACCGGTGTAGGTACTCCTAATCATACTGAACTTCCTAAAAACAGTATTCAAATAAGTAATGATTATGGTGTAGCTGGTTTTGGTGGTGCGTGTCCGCCCGAAGGGCATGGGGCGCATAGATATCGATTTACGGTACACGCTTTGTCTAAAATTTTAGATTTGCCTAAAGATGCTTCTGGTGCATTAACAGGGTATATGATTAATTCACACGTATTAGGTTCAAGTACAATTGAAGCGCTATATAAACGTTAATAAATCGTTAATAAATCATTATTAACATTAATAAGTCAGTTTATACCGTTGTGGCAACATACTGGGCAAGGCAAGCATGAGTGATATAGACTCCCGCATAGATTCACTTGAACTGCGTATGGCTGCAATTGAAAAACAACTGTATGTCGGCGTTAGGCCGCAGATAATTGAATCAAAACCCGTGCCTGTTAGAACGCAAGTAGTCTATGCGTCGCCTGATTTAAGTTCAATTAACGCGACTCAATTAATGGCTTGGTGTGCTAGTATTACCTTTGTTTTTGCCAGTTTGTATTTTTTAAAGTTGGTCTATGACACAGGTTGGTTAACGCCAGCCCGTCAAGTCGGTTTAGCTTACTTGGCTTCTATGTCGTTAGTTGCTTTTGGATTTTTATTTCAAAAAAAAGCCGACATCTATTCAGCATATCTGCCTGCCGTTGGTTTAGTGGTTTTGTACTTGACTACGTTTGTTGCACATTTGGTTTACGGCTTGTTTTCACCGTTGATTGCCTTAACTATGGTGTGTGTTATTACATTATTTGGAATATGGTTGGGGCGGTATTATCAAAAAACCGTATATTTAATTTTTTCTGCTGTTGGCGTTTACCTTTCTCCTTTGCTTGTTCAGGCGGAACAAAGGCAATTAATTGATTTAGTTTTATATTATTCTGCTTGGAGTTTATTATTTTCTTTTTGTGCGGTACAAGAGAATAGACGCTTCACCTATGTATTGCCGATGTATTTGGCAATTTTAGGTTTTGATGCCGTATTCAGAATGACTGGCAGTAATGAGTGGGTAATAGCAGTTATATATCAGTTTATTCAGTTTTTGATTTTTTCATTGACTACCATTACTTTTAGCGTAAAGAACAAAAGTCTTTTAAAACAAGACGAAGTTTTTCCGCACGGCATTGCTTTACTTTTATTTTATGCGCTTGAGTATGCACGTTTGCAAGAGCATTTGCCGCATTTAGTTGATTATTTTGCTTTACTAAGTGCTGTCATGGTGTACAGTTTTTATGTAATTGCTAAGCATTATTACAATGAGTCTAATTATTTTAAGTCAGGTGCAGTATTGGTTAGCTGGTATTGTTCTTGGGTTGTGCTACAAGCTGGTTTTTTTGGAGTAATCAGTTATAGCTGGTTACCATGGGCGGCATTGATTACCCCTTTAATTTATTTTAATTTTAAGCTATTAAAACCCGTAGAATCAGATATTTTAATACCGATTCATTTAGTGTGCGTTATTGTATTTATATCGGGATATTGTATGCTGTTGGGCATAAACTTGTTTCAAGTTCCTTTTTCTACACCACAACCGACACTGGCGTTGTGTGTTTATGCTGTTTTGTTATACGCTGTCTATTGGTGTTTTCAAGCAGTCAGTTTTGTATCACCCATATCATTGTATGCAGGGCATTTAGCATTTATGGGTGTTTTGGCGTCTTGGGTAAATTACAATATATATTTATCAGCCTTATGGGTGTTGTACGGGGTGGTATTATTACTAGTGGCTACCAAATTTACAGACACAGTCATTGGAAAGTCTGCCTTGTTATTATTTGCTGTAGCCGCGTTTAAAGTTTTATTTTTTGATTTATCAGGCAGCAACTCTATGTCTAGGGTATTTGTTTTAATCGTTGTAAGTATTGCTTTATATGTGGGTGGGTGGTTGTATCAAACGCTGTCTAAAAAGTAAGGTAGCAATAGATTAATTAGTGACTAAAGGAATGGCTTGATTATTTTAATTGTTTTAGAGTTTCATCAATAGCTTTTTTGGCTTCATCAACGGCATTACGAGTAGCATCAGCCGCAGTATTACGATTATTCTCTAATATATTCTCTCTAATATTCTCTAATAATCTATCTACCCCTTTGTCTGAAGTATCATCAACAGGCTTTCTTTTGAATGCCGCAGCTGCATTGTTCCAATTTTGCTCTGCGTCGTTGTATTGTTCTTTTGTATACTTATCACCCAAAAAATTCCTTACTGCTAAATTTCTATAATTTTGAGTGTATGTTTCTACTGCATCGTTATACTCTTGTGCAGTAAGTTCACCGCCTTTTTTTGCTGCTCTTTTATTTAGAAAGTCGTAAACGCTAATAACTTGTGTTGGATTAGCTTCTTTTTGTTCAGCTTTTTCTTGTGCGTTTTGAATCATCTTAGCCATGAAAGCCATATTTGAAGCTACCTGTTCATCGGTTAAATTATCAGATATTATTGATTTACACTATGCGACATTCTGCGTAACATCAGTAACAATGGTACATTCTTATGCTCTATTGGATCTACTACAGGTGTAGCAGCAGGTGCTTGTGCCAATATTGATTGAGCGTGTTCATTACTTAAGTCTTTATAACGCTGTTGTAAGTAGTTTGCTTTAGCAAGAGCTTCATTTCCCTGTGCTTCTGAAAACATCTTAGCCCACACACCCGGACGGCGATTATCACTTTCATACTCCGTCAATGCTTTAGCCCAAAACAATTCTTCCATATCTGCTTTGGAGGTTATATTTACTTGTTTGGCGTTATTATTGTCAGCAACTTTAGATTTAACATTATTATCATTAATAATAGGCAGCGGTACTACGTTTTCTTTAAATGTAGATATTACTTTAGGATTTGAACCATATTGATTGTCTCCAGATTGGCTATCCAAACATAAAAAATAAAAAACAATTAAGCCTGTTATCGTCATAATGATGATAGGCATTACCACCAAAATACCTTTAAAAAATGGATTATCAAAAGAAAAATCTTTTATTAAATAAGCTGAAAGCAAAAGAAAAATAAAAGGTAGTATATTTCCTAAAATCCAGTAACCGCTTCGCCCAGTATCATGTAGCCTTCTAACAGTAACAGCAATACCAGGAATAAACATAATTAGTGCATATATAGCACTTATGGGCTTTTTACTTAAACCAAATTCCATTCCAATAACGGTTTCTATTAAAGCAAATACAAAGCCAATAATGATGTTAAAAAGAATAAACAGCCAATATTCTTTCCGACGGGCTCTGCCAGTAAATGTGGCATATTTA
>JBDLSY010000054.1:0-9122 GCA_039805985.1 Pseudomonadota bacterium
TCACTTCAGCATGAATCACTGTAACGCCTAACTGTTTTAAACCCTCATAACTAAAAGTTAATTCAGACAACTGACGGCTACCACCTATGACTAGGTTACTCATAGGACAAGATATAAAGTATGTTTGCCGTTCAATTAAGGTCACAGCAATACGGCCGTCTCCCCATAATTTTAAATATTTTGCAGCAGTTGCACCACCAAAGCCACCGCCTACTATCACTACATGGCCTAAGGAGGGCATTTGGGTAACGGCCTGCATTTTTAAATGAGTATCTTGCTGAATATTTATATTATTTACACTGTTTGTATTGTCTTTATTATTTTTATTATTTTTATTATTTTTATTATCTTTGTTGTTTATATTATTATTGTTGTTATTTAATACCGTACAGCTTGAAAATATATTGGCTAAAGAAATACTTCCTAATACAGTCAATAATTTACGACGGTGTAATATGGGCACAACTGTGTGTTGATTAGTGGTATTTTTCATAGGTATTTATGGTCTACGGTACATTGTTTGAATTGAAAAATAAGTCGCTAATTCATTAATTTCACTATCACTGTACGCTTTAGCCAGTTGATGCATGACTGTTGCTTCACGTTTACCTAATTGAAACAGGTGCATTTGTTCGCGTATATAGTCTGCATTTAAACCTGCTAAATTGGGCATTGCATCACCACTAGATAAGCCTTGTGCTCCATGACAATTGGCACAAGCACTGGCTAAGTAACGCACTGCTGTACTGGTCAATGGTCTATGTTGTGTATCAGCCGCTAAGGCATTTGTGCTTAAACTACTAAGAATAAGCGTAAAAATACCTAAAAAAGTACTGAGTAGCAACCAACGACACTTTAAATAGTGTTTAAATGCACCGTGTTTAAATACAAAGCATACTAAAATATTCATATAAATCCATGAAGCATTAACAATTATTAATAATTGTTAATAATTGTTAATAATACCAATGATACTGCTAGTAGTACTAGTGAGATAAAATAAATACGTAAGTTTAATTAACGTTTTTTAACTACTTTAACTTCAGCACCGCGACGACTCACTGTATAGTCAGAGGTAGAAATGACTTTAGTCCCTTCTAAACCTCTAATATAAGCGTTGCCTTGCATTTGCATTACTTTTACACGGATAACAGTCACACAAGGGTCAAATTGGGGTAATCCAAACAACCACGCGTCAGTAACTGGTTTAATCGTATTAATACTGGTAACACCGACAACATCAGCACCCATACATAGAATATGTCCTTCACGTCCAAATACAGCAATGCCATCATCGGCTATCGGAATAATAATAGCTTGCCCACCTTCAAATTTTGTACCACTGGGTAAGTGATACCATTTTTCTCCAGCAGGTAGCCATACTGTCGTTTCGGATTTGTTATGCAATGCAGGGGCCACCAAAAGAGATGGCCCTAATAAATATTGATGTGCAAAAAAACGAGACGCCTGTTGGTCACGCGGAAAACTTAGCCGCATAGAGCGTAAAGCAGGTAAACCATTACGTGCGGCCTCTTCAGTGATACCTGCAATATAGGGCAGTAGTTTTAAACGGTAATTAGTCCATAATTTCCATGAAGCTTGAACCGATTCATCAGCAACCAATAAAGCATTGGCATCAGTCAACCAACAAATAGGCATTAAAGCCACTAAAGGGGCTAAACGCTTTAATACTTCGGTAGGGGCTTGACTAATATTTAATCGGCTAGCAAACAATACAGTTCCTGAATGTGAAGCTGTTAATAAAGTCTCTAACCATTGGGCTAGACCCGTAAAACTACTACAGTCGGCTTCAATTTCTACCCCTAAAGTACCTGCACGCGTGGGTAAAGTATGTTTTGAAAAAGTAATCGCACGGCGGTCAGCCCCTTCGCCGTGCCAACGCATTGAGCTGGAGTAGACTATTTTTTTCCAAGCTAAATGGTGGTGTTTTGGAGTTTCTAAAACAGGACAATCAGCTAACCGTGCAGCATCAATACCGTGTTTAAACACCGATTCTAAACGACTTGTCATTGCCGAAACGACTGCACCAGCGTGTACATTAGGTAAATAACCGTGTTCATCTTCTGTCATAAAGCCTCGCGTACGCCATTCTGAAAATAGCATTTCAGCACTTTTAAGCGAAGCTGAAATACGCGGCACAATTTTAAATTTATGTGCACGTAACGGTGCTAAATGTTTATGTAACTCCATGTCTTCTAATGCCATACCATCAGTAAATAAAGCAAATCGGCCATGGCTATCTAAGGCTAACTCATCATCAGGTAATAGCACATCAACCATAATACCATTAGCCCGCAAAGCTATTGATTGGCTTAAAGTACCCGCTAAATTAGCAGAATAGCTATCGCTGGGTGTTGTTACACTCACAGAATTAGTTTTTTTGGTAGGCTTATTTTTTTTAGCTGCTGGAAGTGCAAGGCCTAAACCATACACCCAAATAGACGGAGGCACTACACGGCCTGCTAATAGACTTACTTGATTATTGGTTTCAATCGGTGTACCTGATACTAATAATATATCAATGGCAGGGCTATGGGTTCTGATAAGCGTAAAATCACCCTCGCGCGAACAGGTAAACCCATCAGCGGCCAAAGCACCTATACCACCGTATAAACCACACACGGCAACACTGCCTTGTAAATGTGGTTCAGGAATAGGCCAAGTGTGTGCATTTCCCATACTGGCAGTCTGTAGGTTAATAGCAAATCCAGTGCCATCTGTAGAGAGACCAGAACCCAGTAAAATGTCTATATTCGCAGTTTTAACTATGATTACACCGTGTCTAGTCAGGGTAAACCCTGTGTTATTTAAGCACAGCTGGATATCATCTTGAGTCCAAGTCCACGATTGAGCCGTATGCTCCAAAGTCATTGGCTCTAACATTTCTTCTAAGTCTCGGGGTACAACATCAGACGAACGTACATTTTTTTGCTGTAAACTTAAACAAAACACGTGTGGTAATGGTGAGCTAACAGTTAAAGTGATATGATTATCACAATCAAAGACTGTATTATTCGCTGTATCATCAAGCATACTTAGGCGGTGTAAGCACGGATAGCTAGGTATATAAGATATTAATTTAGATGATTTAGATAAACGGGGCATTGTGCTGACTTTCTGTGAAGGTATTGCTACATTATCTAGAATGTGCCTATTAATGAATGCAAATTTGGCAAAAAATATATTATTAACACTAATATATTGATATATTGATATATTGATATATTGATATATTGATATATTAATGGTTTATTAAATATAAGCATTAATTTATAAAAATATCAAAATTTAGGTCTGCCCCTCATTTTAGCGTGTAGCTTTCATAACAAGTAATAATCCTTCTAAAAACATTTGTAAGATTGTCCGTAAACAGCTTTGATACAATATTTTTATTAGTTAATGGCACTAATTAACTGAATTAACTTATTTGGCTATTGTCGTAAAGTGCAGGGCAAGTGTCTTGTATCAAAATAAGATGATGCTATTTAATTACTCAATAATTTGAACCATACTTTCATAAGTAGCATAAATACTGCATAAAAACCATGATATAAACACCAAAATCGCTGGTAACGTTAATACCCGAATATTAATATCGGCGGGCAGTAAAGTAGTTAATAACACTAAGCCAACACTAATAGCAAAACAACTTGTAATGTAAACTATAAAGGCTAGCCTGTTACGCCAAACTGCCATGATATTAAAAAATAGTGCCTTGCGAATAGACTGTCCGTGCCAACCCACTAACTGATTGGTAAACCAAAATAATAAAACAACCAACAGCATTGTTGGAATAATGTACATTAAGCCGCCAATCATAATAGCTTGTACTGCTGCATCATTAATATTGGCTGTATTATCAACAATTTTTTGTTGCATATCTAAAAAATCACTGCCTGCTAAACCCATTGACAATAACATGCTGATTATAATGCTAGCACTATAAGCACAGCCTAGACGCAACATTTTATTTAATATTTTAGGATGATAAAATACCGCTAACAATTGCTTTAGCTTGCTTTCTTGTGTGGGAGCGATTCGTACCGCAATAATCCCAATTAAGCCTAAATGCAATGCCGGATTCAGTATGAAAGACAATATAGGTCCTATTAATGGTATGACTGCAAGCGTTAAATTAATAGCATACAGGGTGGTAACGGCAAATAAAATAGCCCACGGCTTATTAATAAATAATAACCAGCCACGGTATACCCAATAAAACCCAGCTACTGCGGGCAATGTACGAAAAGTAATCAGTTTAGAGCTATCTAATACGGTACTAGATTCAAATGAATTAGAGTGATTATTTAAGTTTTTCATGGTGTTGGGTATTGGTTCAGTAAAACTAAGTGCCGTTTTTAATGTTATATCCAAGCCTTATTAAATATTAAAGGCTGGGTTCTACGCACGCGTAAAATACGTTCAAAATGTTGCGGGTCATGGGCTATTAACTGGCTAGCGACACGCGGTTTATACCAATCATTTAAGCGACTAATCCAAAAACGCAGTGCGGCAGCACGTGCCATTAGTGGCAAGGAAGCTTGCTCAATTAAGTTAAGTGGCCGTTGTGTTAAATACGCCTGCATAAAAGCGAATAAGCGCTCTGGGTGTAAAGTACCATCGCTATAAATAGTATCACCCGTATTGTTATGGTCATAAACACGTTGTAAACACCAATCATTAATAGTGACACACAAGTCAAATACATAACGGTCATCACCTGCAAAAAAGAAATCAATCGCCCCTGCATAGCCTTGCGGTGCGATTAAAACATTATTACAAAATAAATCAGCATGCACTGCCCCCCAAGGCAGCTTATTATAGACAGGACTGGCTGCATAAGCCGTTTGTTCAGCGACTTCATCGGCTAGTAAACCTGCTATGTCTGGTGAAACGTGTGCATATAAACCAGGGGCTGTAGTCTGCCACCATTCTAAACCACGTAAATTAGATTGTCGTAGTGTGAAATCAGCACTGGCTTGGTGCATATTGGCCAACAAAGTACCTGCTAAAGCACATTGTTTTGGCGTAGGCGGCATCACGTCAGTGCCTGATAAACACGGTGTCAAGACAGCGGGTTTGCCATGTACAGTTGTTATCAGTTGTCCATTGTTTAATCTACACGGGGCAGATACGGGTAAATTATGCTTTTTTAAATGCGTGGTTAGCTCTAAATAGTACGGTAATTGTGTAGCCGTTAATACTTCAAATACAGTCAATACCCATTGCTGGACACTACCAGCGGTGTTGATTTGATGGGTATTAACATAATAATTAGTATTTTCAATACCGCCTGTAATGCCTTCATGATTTAGGTAATCGCCACAATTGTATTGTGTCAGCAATTGGCGAACATCTTGTTCAGAAAGAATTGTGTAAACAGCCATAATTAAATAAATAAATAATTAAATAAAAACGATAAAAACGATAAAAACGATAAAAATAATAAAAATAAATTAAATTACATTAAATAAACTACATTAAATATAGTTAGTAAATATTACTGGATTGTGCTGTTAATAAACGCTCAACTAACACCACCATAGCCCACGTGTCTAGTTGGCAATAAGCACGTAATTGTGCATTTAACTGTGCCTGACGTTCGTGGGTACAGTGTGTTGATGTCGCCTCAAAAAAAGCACTTTGTGCTGCATTACCGTTTTGTACACCTTGTAAATTTTGGTAGTTTAATTCAGGGGCAATCGCAGGCAAAACCGATTTTAAGCTATAGCTGCCTTGCATAGCTGGGTGATAGTAACACGATTGAACAATAGGAATTAAATCTTGTAACTTGGCTGCCAGTTGTTGTAATGCGAGGGTATATTGCGGTAAAAATTTAGCCAAACGTAAAATAACTTGCCGTTCAAAGGCGGCGTTATAAGCCCAAATAGTGTTAGCATTTTGTAGCGTTAATAGTAATTTTTCTACGCATGCCAAGCTAGGATTTTTCCCTGTTAAATCTAGAAAATCGTGGTGGGTGTAATGACTGGCTGATAAATCCGCAGAATGATTATCCATAGATTCTAAGTGTACGCTCCATTGAAATGGCCAATGTGAAAAAGGTTGCATACCCGCCCATAAAGGCACTGCGGGAGATATGGTTTCAAAATCCAAATAAGCCCACGGTTTAGGATGAGCCATCAAACTACTGTGTGCCAAAGAAACATTGTGCCACGGTTGACCAGAGCGGTACACTTCTTGGACAAACTCAAAGTGTTCTAATTGATTGACGGGTACTTTTAATAAATCGGTATAGCCTAATTCTTGTAAACGTCTAGCCAATACTTTGCCCTTAACACCAGGTAATAGCATAATAGAAAATTCAGGCGTTTCCACAGTATCAATCGGTTTATTGTCTGCACAGTGGTTTAAAAATGGGCAGGTATAAGGTGATGTGCAGTGTCGTCCCATAGCAATATTAGGCGGACTTGATAAACGCAACATATTACGCTGTTCGTCAATCCACCCTTGGATACGCACCAGTTCATTTTCAACTTGATTAGTGATATTATCGCGTTTTAATAAGCCTGTATAGCTATCGCCATCATAAGTAAAATGGGTATTCACATACCCCAATTCAACGCGAGTTACATTTAAACCAGTACCCCGCAACACCCATATTTGTATGGCACTGTCGCGAATATATTGTGGTTTAATACTAGAGGCAGCTTTTACTTCAACCATAGTATAACTAGGTTCATTGTCGCCTCGGTCGTGACGAATTAAGGCATCGGTACGAACGAAAACACCTTCATAACGAAATGCAGGTTCAAATAAAATGCCATAATTATCTAAGGCAGTAGCCGTGTCTTTTAAGGCTTGTTGAGGGTCTTCTGTAGCGGGGACTAAATAGCTAGATTGCTGCTCGGCGTGTGCAATTAAATCACGGGCTAACTCACCAAAAAAATTACCTTGAGCAAAAGCCGCTTGAGAGGCTTCGCCATATACAATTAATTCACGGTGATACGTTTCTAGCCATAAACGTTTATGACACTGTAAACCTGACATAATACGTGATTTAGACAGGCGTGGTTGGGTATGGGCTACTACTGGCGTATTGTCAATAGAAATAGGGGTAACAGTCAAAACAAACCTTGATTTTAATTTTATTTAATGGGTATAAGTTACGGCAGACAAGCCAGTTAATAAGTCATGTTGTATATCAAGAGGGTGTTCTAAACCTACTGAAATTCGTAGCATACCTTCAGTAATACCCGCTGCGGCCCGTTCTTCAGGCTTAATACGGGTGTGGGTTGTACTGGCACTGTGGCAAATAGTCGTGCGGGTATCACCTAGGTTTCCCGTAATAGAGATTAAACGCGTCGCATCAATGACAGACCAAGCATTCGCCCGTTGTTGTTCGGGTGTAGTGCCTTTAATAATAACAGATAAAATCGCTCCCCCTGCGACTTGTTGTTGTTTAGCCAATGGGTATTGTGGGTGACTTGGTAAAAAAGGGTACAGTACTTTCTCTACCGCTGGGTGGGATTCAAGCCATATCGCTAGTTGTAAAGCATTTGCAGATTGTTTTTCCATACGAATCGGTAAAGTTTCCATACCTTTTAGCAAGACCCAAGCATTAAACGGCGATAAACTAGCCCCTGTTGTGCGTAAAATAGGTAATAATTTATTTTTAATTAATTCAGTGCTGGCAACGACTGCTCCACCCAAAACACGGCCTTGCCCATCTAAAAATTTAGTTGCACTGTGCAGTACGATATCAGCCCCTTGTTTTAACGGTTGTTGTAAAGCGGGGGTGCAGAAACAATTGTCTACTATCAGTAAAACGCCGTATTGTTTAGCAATGATACTCATTGCTGCCATATCGGCGATTTCAGTCAGTGGGTTAGAGGGAGTTTCTAAAAAAAACAATTTAGTATTAGGTAAGCAAGCATCAGCCCACGCATCAGGCTGCGTGAGCGGTACATAAGTCACACTAATATCAAATTTATTTAATATAGTATTCAGCATAGTAATGGTTGAACCAAACACGCCCTGCGAACAGACAACGTGGTCGCCTGCTTGTAATAAGGCCATAAAAACAGCCAACTGTGCTGCCATACCACTGGCAAAAGCTAAACAGGCTTCACCGCCTTCCATTGCCGCTAACTTATTTTCAAACATCTGCACTGTCGGGTTTGTAAAGCGGCTATACACGGGGCCTTCTTCTGTATTACCAAACCTTGCTGCAGCTTGCGATGCTGATTCAAAAACAAAGCTAGACGTTAAAAACAGTGCTTCAGAATGTTCACCAAATTGGCTACGAGTACTACCCGCACGGACTGCAAGGGTTTCAGGCTGTAAACTTGCATACTCATTAGAGTCTAAAAAAAACATAACGACCTTTTATAAAATATATGCTTCAAACAAATTGTATAGTTTAGAGTAATTTAAACAAATAATTTAGTATTTAGTTTATTTGAACAAATTTAAATAAACTGAATAAACTAAACAAACCAAGTAAACTAAATAAATTGAATTATTTTAATAATAAATTAAATCTATGACTATTTAATTTAAGACGGGTTAATGTATTGTTAATTATAAATTAATCATAAATCACTCATAAACAAAAGCGGTATACCAAACCACGTGATCTGGTATACCGCTTTATTTAAAAAATATACTAAATATACTAAATATACTGAATATTAAGAGTTGATTAAAAGTGTGTTAACACTAATTATTGACTCAATACCGCCAAAGTACGGGTTTTAATGGCTTCAACAGTCCCTAAACCATCAATTTTATGATAAATGGGGGCAGCAATTACGCCAGATTTTGCCCAATTACCGTAGTAACTTAATAAAATTTCTGTCTGTTCGTGGTATACCTTGAGACGGTTTAATACAATTTCTTCATTGTCATCAGTGCGTTGCACTAACGGTTCAGTTGTAATGTCATCAACACCAGCGATTTTGGGCGGGTTAAATTTAATATGATAGGTGCGTCCACTGGGCGTATGAACACGCCTACCTGCCATACGCTCAACAATATCAGCATCGGGTACTGCAATTTCCAATACATAATCAATGTTTATATTGGCTGCTTTTAAAGCATCGGCTTGCGGTACTGTTCGCGGAAAACCGTCAAACATATAG
>JBDLSY010000055.1:0-3587 GCA_039805985.1 Pseudomonadota bacterium
AGCCGCAAACACGCAGTGTTTTAGTCTTAGGCGATATGGGTGAAGTGGGTGACCAAGGGATACATTTTCATACTGAAGCGGGCTTATATGCGGCAGTCAAGGGAATTTCAGTGTTATATACCGTTGGTGATTTAATGAGACACGCACACACTGCGTTTAAAAACAGCACAGGTGCCGACGATAAATATACACAACATTTTACTAATACGGCTGAATTACAAGCCGCTTTATTAGCCAAACAAACTTTACATAGCAACGATACAGTACTCATAAAAGGCTCTCGCTTTATGCGTATGGAGTTTATCGTAGACGCTTTGCTTAATCAAAAAATGATTGAATCAAAATAATCAAAATAATAAAAATAGTCAAAATAGTCAAAACAACTAAAACAACTAAAACAATCAAAATTAGGAATTACGTAAAAGTAATAAAGCTTTTTATGATTTGTTCTTATGGGATAATTAAAATACTAAGCCGTTACTTTTTCGTAAATTTTAAAAACAATACCGTATAGGAAAATATTAATATGTTACAGTGGTTAGCACAATTTGCGCCTGATTTGGCTTTTTTAAATGTATTTAAATACATTAGTTTTCGTGCAGTCGGTGCCTGTGGTACTGCATTGTTTATCGGTTTAGCCTTAGGTCCTTGGGTCATCAGACGGCTAACTGCTCTAAAAATTGGACAGGCCGTTCGTACTGATGGACCAGAAACTCACTTAATTAAACAAGGTACACCGACAATGGGCGGGATTTTGATACTGGCGTCTATTACCATTTCAACCTTATTATGGACTGATTTGTCTAACCGTTTTGTGTGGGTAGTATTAATCGTAACACTTGGTTTTGGCTGGGTCGGCTGGGAAGATGATTACCGTAAAGTAGCTAAAAAAGATCCTAATGGAATGTCTGCTCGTGAAAAAATGTTTTGGCAAACAGTCATTGGTTTGACTGCTGCTTTATATTTAGTCTTTACCGTTGCAACACCTAATGCAGAGCAAAGTGCCGTATTATTTTTTAAATGGTTAGCTTCGGGTTTAACATTAGATTTACCTAATAAAGCTTCATTGATTGTGCCTTTTTTTAAAACAATTAGCTATCCACTGGGCGTATTTGGTTTTGTCTTAATGACTTATTGCGTTATTGTTGGCACTAGTAATGCCGTTAATTTAACGGATGGTTTAGACGGGCTGGCTATTATGCCTGTTGTTATGGTGGGTAGTGGTTTGGGCGTATTTGCTTATGTGGTAGGTCGGCCTGATTTTTCACATTATTTAATTTTCCCCTATATTGCTGGGGCGGGTGAAATGTCTGTTATTTGTGCCGCCGTCGCAGGGGCTGGTTTGGCTTTTTTATGGTTCAATGCCCACCCTGCTCAAGTATTTATGGGTGATGTGGGGGCTTTAGCTTTGGGTAGTTTATTAGGCACGGTTGCCGTCATTACCCGCCAAGAACTGGTATTGTTTATTATGGGCGGTGTATTTGTTGCTGAAGCAGTTTCCGTCATACTACAAACAACTTATTTTAAATACACCAAACGTAAATATGGCGTTGGGCGACGTATTTTTAAAATGGCACCTCTACACCATCATTATGAAAAATCTGGTTGGAGTGAGACTCAAGTGACGGTACGGTTTTGGATTATTACTATGATGCTTATTTTAATTGGTTTAGCCAGTCTAAAGTTACGGTAAAACTATGTTTTAATTTATTATCGGTAATTTATTACCAGTAAAAATATAGTCAGTAAAATATCAGCGAAATATATAAATATATAAATATACAGTAAACAATTATATCTATGAAATTCTTAAACCATAAAACCGTATTAATTTTAGGTTTAGGCGAATCAGGTTTAGCCTGTGTACAATTTTCTGAACGGTTTGGTGCTTGCGTAATAGCCGCAGATAGCCGTTCTAGCCCACCTAATTTGGCTCAAATACAGCCATTAAAAAACGTACGCGTCATATTAGGTGATTTTTCAGATACTTTATTAAATGATGTTTCATCAAATAATATATTAAACAATAATATATTAAACAATACATTAAATGATGTACCAAATAATATACCAAACAGTACATCAAATAATATACTAAATACCATTAATACTATTGTTGTTAGTCCAGGAATTAGTCCCTCAAGTATCAAAGAATTACTGGTATCAGCACAGCTAAAAAAAATCCCTGTTATTAGCGAATTAGATTGGTTTAACAGTGCTTTACTAGAGTTAAATCAACAATACAATTATCAGCCTATCGTATTAGGGATTACGGGAACTAACGGCAAAACAACGGTTACCGAACTGACTACACATATCTGTAATGAGGCAGGCGAAGTTGCCGTTGCGTGTGGCAATATTAGCCCAGCAGCCTTAACAGCACTGATGGGTGCGTTAGACAACTATACTCACCATAAAATACCTTTACCTACAGTATGGGTATTAGAATTGTCTAGCTTTCAGTTACATTACACACAATTTTTAAGCTTAAATGCAGCGGCACTATTAAATATTAGTCAGGACCATTTAGATTGGCACACCGATATGAATGAGTATATTCACGACAAAGTGAATATCTTTAAGCACTGTGCTTTAAAAATACTGAATCGTGATGATTCAGTCTGTATGACACTTATTAACGCTGCGGATACACGCGCAAATATACACACATTTGGCTTAGATAGCCCTAGTTATGTCGGTGATGTTGGGTGTTATTTAGACGGTTTGACATGGCTAGCTCAAGCACAAATCTCACCAGAAACTATTGCTCATACAATACCGCGTAGTAAAAAAATGGCTGAAAAAATACCTGTTTTGACTATACAGCAGCCCTTAATGCCCGTAGATGCTTTGTTGTTACGTGGCACTCATAATCATGCTAATGCTTTGGCTGCTTTATTGTTGGCACAGGCTGCCGGTGTAGATTTAGCTAAAATATTATACGGATTACGTAGCTATAAAGGCGCACCTAATCGTTGTGAGTTAGTCTGTATAGTCAATGATGTAGAGTATATTAATGACAGTAAAGGCACTAATGTCGGTGCAACAATAGCGGCTTTAATGGGTTTATCAAAGCACAATCGCAGTTTAATATTAATCGCTGGTGGTGTGGGCAAAGGGCAAGACTTTTCTAGTTTAGCTGTCACTATTACGCATCATTGCAAAGCAGTTATTTTAATGGGTGAAGCCGCCGCTGAATTAGAACAAGCCCTTAAACTAATAGGGATTAATACTTTTAATGATTTATCACTGACCGATTTACCAGTGCTACCATTAACAATACTTCATGCAAACAGTTTAGATGATGCGGTTAAACAGGCATCAGAATTAGCCGACGCAGGTGATACTGTACTACTGTCTCCAGCTTGTGCTAGTTTTGATATGTTTGATAATTACCTTCATCGCGCACAATTATTTGTACAAGCAGTAAATGGTTTAAATGGTTTAAATGGTTTAAATAATTTAAATTATTTAGCTACCGATAAAAGCTAATAAATAATAAATAATAAATAATAAATAATAAATAATAAATAATAAATAATAAATAATAAATAATAAGTAATAAGTAATAAGTGATTTTTATTGTG